>CANFKN010000058.1 GCA_947447385.1 Microbacteriaceae bacterium | reverse complement strand
GGCGGCATCGGCCTCGGCGCATCGGGCAACATCAACCCTGAGGGCGAGTGGCCAAGCATGTTCGAGCCAGTTCACGGCTCAGCGCCCGATATCGCAGGCAAAAACCTAGCCGACCCAACCGCCGCCGTTCTTTCGGCAGCGATGCTTTTGCGCCACCTCGAAAACCCGGTTGCAGCCGCTCGCATCGAGCGCGCAGTAGCCATCGACCTAGCAAGCCGCGGCGAAGCAAAGCGCAGCACGAGCGAAGTGGCAGCAGCCATTTTTGCACAGCTTTAGGCCGCGAAACGGCATCCTAGATTTAAAAGTTTTATAGCGTTTCAAAAATAGAAAGAGTGCGATCATGGCCGATCAAACCTATGAATGGACTATTGTTCACAGCGAAAACAAGCTGCCTGAGGCAGAGCGTGAAGCGATTCTTGACGCGCCAGTTTTCGGCACCAAGTTCACCGACCACCAAGTGGTTGTGACTTGGGAGAAAGACAAGGGTTGGCACTCGGCAAGCGTGATTCCTTATGGGCCAATCATGATGGACCCTGCCGCGGCTGTGCTGCACTATGGCCAAGAGATTTTTGAAGGTATCAAGGCTTATCGCCACCAAGATGGTTCGATTTGGACATTTCGCCCAGAAATGAACGCACGCCGCCTACAGAAGTCGGCTCACCGTTTAGCGCTGCCTGAGGTGCCAGTTGAGATTTTTGTTGAGAGCCTGCGCCAGCTAATCGCTGTTGACGGTGACTGGGTGCCACAGCCGGTCAACGAAAAGACGCTTTACATTCGCCCGTTTGAGATTGCCGCCGAAACCTTCTTGGGTGTTCGACCAGCTCAGCGCGCAGAATATCGTGTGATTGCCTCGCCGGTTGGCCCTTATTTCACAGGCGGCGTCAAGCCAGTGAAGATCTGGATCGCCCTCGACTCTGCTCGCGCTGGTCGCCACGGCACCGGTGAAGCCAAGACCGGTGGCAACTATGCCGCTTCGCTTCTTGCTCAGTCAGAGGGCTATGACAACGGCTGCTCGCAGGTGCTCTTCTTAGATGCCGAAAGCGCGACCTATATCGAAGAACTCGGTGGCATGAACCTGTTCTTCGTTTATCGCGATGGCCACGTTGCCACCCCAGCACTCGACGGCACAATCTTGCACGGCATCACCCGCGACTCGGTGATTCAGCTCATCAAAGACCGCGGCCTTGCGGTTGAAGAGCGTCAAATTAGCTTGGATGAGGTTCGCGCGGGCGTGAACTCTGGCGACATCGTTGAGATCTTTGCTTGTGGCACGGCGGCAGTAATCACCCCAGTTGGCCAGCTAAAGAGCCGCGTTGAGACCATCGGCGCCGAAGACCCTGAGCCAGGCGAGCTAACCGTTTCGCTTCGCAACGAGCTCACCGGCATTCAATATGGCACGGTCGAAGACCGCCACGGCTGGATGTTGAAGCTTAGCTAATGAAGGTTGCACGTTTTAGTCAGGGCGACGAAGTTCGATTTGGTGTGCTCGATGGCCCTGAGTTGGTCGTTCTAAAAGGGCACCCAATTGTCAACGGATACGAGCCGTCGGGCGAACGTGTGCCCGTCAAAGAGGTCAAACTTTTGGCCCCGTCGATTCCTTCAAAAATCGTTTGCGTTGGCAAAAACTATTTGGCGCACATTGCCGAAATGGGTCATGACTCCGTTGGCAGCGAACCGACCATTTTTCTAAAGCCATCAAGTTCAATCGTTGGGCCAGGCGACAACATCATCTTGCCCGCTCAAAGCCAGCAGGTTGAACTTGAAGTTGAGTTGGCGCTCGTGATCGGCGCGCTCACGCGAAACGTTTCGCCCGAAGATGCTCTTCAATATGTGTGGGGCTTCACCGTGGCAAACGATGTTACCGCGCGCGACCTTCAAGCTAGCGACGACCAGTGGGCGCGCTCAAAGTCGTTCGACAGTTTCTGCCCAATCGGCCCATGGCTTGAAACCGAGTTCATTCCCGAAGACCAAATCATCGAAAGCCGCATCAACGGTGAAGTTGTGCAAAGCTCAACCATCGACCAGATGATCTTCACCGTTCCTCAAATCATCAGCTTCATCAGCCACAACATGACCTTGCTGCCCGGCGATGTAATCATCACCGGCACCCCAGCAGGCATCACCAAAATCAACCCAGGCGACATCATTGAATGTGAAGTTGAAGGCGTTGGCACCTTGCTGAACCAAGTCGTTTAGGGTCTAGACAAAAAAAAACAAGGGTGCTAGATTTGAGTTGAATTCGGTTTGACTTACCGAATAATCAGGGGGAATCATGAAATCGTTCTTTACTTTTGGGTTGACTAAATCTGACCTAAAAACTTCAAAATTTTTTCTTTGGTGGGGCGCACTTGCAGCGGCCTATATTTTTTGGAGCGGCGTCGCTGAGGCGAGCGCCAACTTTGGGCCGGGCAAATTCCACTCAAATGGCGACGTAGCTCTTGGCTTAGCCATTGCGCCAATAGCTTTCGTGGCGGTAAGTCTTATTCGCGCACTTGAGACATATGTGGTTTTAATCTGCTTGATAAAGTTTGAAAAATACCTGGGTTCGCCTCGCGGCGCGGCCGACCGAAGTGTTAGCCAGTCGCGGTTTGCTAATGCGGTATGGTTCGCCCTAGCAGTGTTGGTTCAGATCCCGCTTAGCACTCCGGCAACTTTTGGTGCTGTGAGTTACGTGGGGTTCGTGAGGTATCCTCTTTCATTTCTTACGGTCTTGTTTTTCATAGCTTTGGTAGCCACAATCAGACGCGCTGTAAATCATCGACGGGCACCGCAGGAACTTGCCGGCTAGCTGCAAGATTCAGCTGAAGTTGCAGCGATAGACCCGCCCTGAACGCAGGCTCAAGTGCGCTGGTCTGGTCTTCTGCATCGCACCTCTCGGCTTAGGCTTGAGGCATGCACTCGATGTTTCGCCACTATGCCTTGCACGCGGTTTTTGCTGCGGTGGCAGCCTCTCTTGCCTTGTTGGTTGCTGGGGTATGGGCAACAATCGTGGTTGGAGGGCCGGTTTGGCCGAGCCTAATCGGAGGTGCCAGTGAAGATGTTTGGCAGCATAACGACGAGTTGAGTGTTTTGGTCTTGGTGATTACCGCAACCGGAATGTTCGTGGCTCTATATGGTTTTGCAGTTGGCCGCATTCTCTTGGCTTTAAGACGTGAACGCATTGCCGATGTTCAAGGTGGTGGCTGGCAACTATTGGTGCCGAGCGTGCTCGCGGTTTTCACTGGCGCCGTCTTGGCTTTTGCACTCAACCCGCTCTTTGGATTGGTTGCGCTGGCGAGCCTGTGGCCGCTGCTTGCAGCCTGGCGAGTTGCCCGGCCGTTTCAGCCGCTCAAGTTCGACTAAATCGGCCTGGGCTACTCGGTGGGTGTTTATGAAATCCACAATTCTTCCCCTAAAACTTCCACAATTCTTCCCCTAAGACTTCCACAATTCTTCCCCTAGCGTTATTCTTGGGGCATGGAATACCGCAAACGCATTGTTGATGAGCAACTCTCAAGGGCTTTGAGGGCTTGTGGAGCTGTGCTGATTGAAGGCCCCAGAGCTTGCGGAAAAACCGTCACTGCTATGCAGTTAGCAAAATCGAGCGCAAACCTCGACACCGATGACTCCCAGCGGTTAATCGCCGAAAACGCACCAGCCACATTCTTGCAGGGTGAAACGCCGCGCCTGATTGATGAGTGGCAAATCGTGAAACCGATTTGGAACCACGTTCGACGTGAAGTCGATAATCGCCAAGCCGTAGGGCAATTCATATTAACTGGGTCGGCACAAAGCCCCGACGATGCGATCACTCACTCAGGTGCTGGGCGAATAATGAGGATGCGCATGCGCCCGATGTCACTTTTTGAATCGGGCTTTTCTAACGGACAAATCTCACTGCGCTCGATTTTTGAACAGGTGCCTTTCGCTGGGGCGATTAAGGAATTCAACTTTCTCGAAGTAATTGATCGGGTGTGCATCGGCGGTTGGCCGGCGCTTCAGAGCAAGAAGGTTGTCGTGGCTCAAGAAATTCTCGAGTCATATCTTGAAGATGTCGTTAGGGCAGATTTTTCAAGCATTACCGACGTGGCAAAAGACCCAGAGAAGATCAGGCGAATCATTCGCTCGCTGGCTCGAAATGTTGGTTCAGAGATTCCCACGGCCAGGCTTGCGAGCGAAGTTGGCTCAATCGAACTTGGGAACATTAAGGGCTCAACAGTCGAGACCTACATTGATGTGTTGCGCGGGCTCATGATCGTCGAAGATCTGCCTGCCTGGCCGGCGCACTTGAGGTCAAAGGCGGTTGTTCGACGATCGCTCAAAAGATACTTTGTCGACCCATCGCTTGCGGCCGTAGCTCTCGCGGCATCACCAACCAAGCTCCTCAATGATTTGAAAACCTTCGGGTTTCTGTTTGAAAACATGGTCATTCGCGACTTGAGAATCTATGGCCAAAGTTTTGGCGCTCGAGTTTTTCACTATCGCGATTCTTCAAGTCTCGAGATCGATGCAATTGTCGAAGACAATTCAGGAGCCTGGGCAGCTTTTGAGATAAAACTTGGCAATAGCGAAGTCGACAAGGCTGCCAAGAACCTTCTTAAGCTAGCCTCGCAAATTGATGAAACTTCGTTTGGCAAACCTCGACTCTTAGCTGTGATTACTGCAGGTTCGGGGTCATATGTGAGACCTGACGGCGTTGCAGTGATTTCGATTGGCACCCTCGGGCCGTAGGTGCTCGCCCAAACTGCTAACTCAGACCCAAGGTAGAATTGACCTCATTATGACTTCAGCGATTACCGCCCCTTTTTCAACCGCCACTGGCGCCGATGTGCGTGTGCGCTTTTGCCCATCGCCAACGGGCACCCCTCACGTTGGTTTGGTTCGCACCGCGCTTTTCAACTGGGCTTATGCGCGTCACGCTGGTGGCACGTTTGTGTTTCGCATCGAAGACACTGACGCTGAGCGTGATAGCGAAGAAAGCTACGAGATGATTCTTGAAGCGCTTCGCTGGCTTGGTTTGAACTGGGATGAAGGCATTGAGGTCGGCGGCCCTAACGAACCTTATCGTCAGAGCGAACGCAGCCACATTTATGCCGAGGTCATCGAAAAGCTAAAGGCCAGTGGTCACGTTTATGAAAGCTACCTGACCGGCGAAGAGATCGACGCGCGCAACGAGGCTAACGGCCGCGCCAAGCAGCTCGGCTATGACAACTCAGAACGCGACCTAACCGAAGAGCAGCGCGCGGCCTATCGAGCCGAGGGTCGCAGCCCAGCTTTGCGCTTGCGCCTGCCAGACACTGACATCAAGTTCACCGACTTGGTGCGCGGCGAAATCACTTTTCCCGTCGGCAGCTTTGCTGACTTTGTTTTGGTTCGCCCTAACGGCCAGCCGCTTTACACGCTGGTCAACCCAGTTGACGACGCGTTGATGGGTGTGACTCACGTGCTTCGCGGTGAAGACCTACTCTCTTCAACCCCGCGCCAGATTGCGCTCTATAACGCGCTTTATGAGGCTGGCGTTGCCAAGTTCATTCCTCAGTTCGGTCACCTGCCTTATGTAATGGGCGAGGGCAACAAGAAGCTGTCGAAGCGCGACCCTGAGTCGAACCTCTTTCACCACCGTGACCGCGGCTTTGTGCCCGAAGGCCTTTTGAACTATCTCGCGTTGTTGGGCTGGGGCATTAGTGCTGACCGCGATATTTTCACCTTGGATGAACTGGCCGGCGCCTTTGACGTCGCCAACGTCAACCCAAACCCAGCTCGTTTTGACCTCAAGAAGGCTGAGGCGATCAACTCGGCTCACATTCGCCTGCTTGGTGCCGATGACTTCGCTTCGCGCCTAGTGCCTTACCTTCAGAGCGCAGGCGTTGTCGGTGCAACTTTGACCGCTCGCGAAAACCAGATTTTGGCCGAGGCCGCCCCACTAATTCAAGAGCGCATCATCGTGCTGAATGAGGCTGCACCGATGCTCGGTTTCTTGTTTGCCGAGGGCAAAGACATTGTCGTTGAAGAAGATGCCAAGGCGGGTTTGCCTGCAAACACCGGCGCGATTCTTGAGGCTGCAATTGCTGCGCTCGAGCCGATTGCTGAGCACGATTTTGTCACTGAGCACATTCAAGCTGCGCTTCAGCTAGCGCTGATTGAGCAGCTTGGCGAAAAGCCGCGCAACGCTTTTGGCCCGCTGCGCACCGGCATCTCAGGTCGTCGCATTTCGCCGCCGCTGTTTGAGTCGATGCAGATTCTCGGCAAAGCCGAAACCATCGCGCGTCTTGCTTCGTTCGCTGCTGCCCAGGGTTAAAGTCCAGGCTTCAAGCTCACCGCAGTCAACCTGAGCGTTTGCGGCGTTTAGCGCCAAACCGCTAAGATAGAGAGTCGGGTCTGACCCGAAGCACCAGCTCTGGGGTATGGTGTAATTGGCAACACGGAGGTCTCTGGATCCTTTGTTCTTGGTTCGAGTCCAGGTACCCCAGCAATAACAAAACCGCTCTCTATGGGCGGTTTTGTTGGTTAAACGAGACCTTGCTTGGTTTGCCCAAACAGAGAGCTAAAGTTTTTACATGGTTGCAATCATTGCCGCGATTTTCGCTTTTGCCACAACGCTTATTGTTGCGCTTTTCTATTTCGCACTGGCTTTTGGTGCTCCGATGGGGGAGTATGCCTTTGGTCGTCAGCTAGCTAACACCGCCGCAGTGATTAATCAGACTGCTGGGCGCGTTTTGGGTGGCATCCATCGTTTCTTTAGCGCGGTTACCGGGCTTTTCTTTCTGGCCATCGCTGGCCACTATGCCTCGATGCTTGAGTGGTTGCCAAGTCTGCTCGATGCCCACGGCCGAGCCTATGTGCTTTGGGGGTTAACCGGCCTTTGGGCCCTGTGGTTCTTGTCAAACATCACAACCAAGAACGAACAAGAAAAGCGCATGTTCACCGGCATTAGCGGTGCACTTGTGGTCGCCAACATCTTGATTATGGTCTTTTATCGCACCGCCTAGTTAGCACCGTTTGGCGTCTAAAACTGTTTCTCTAGAACTCGAGCGATTCGCCAACCTGCAGGTAGCTGAACTCGCCGCCGCCTGCCTCGGTAGTCGCCTTCACACGACCGTTGTTAAGCGCGTGACCAAAGTCACTCAGCAGGGCGTTGTGCGTTGCAAAGCTGCGGCGAGGCCGAACGGCAGCCACAAAATCGATCACGTCACCAATCTTGAGCCAAGGTGCTGAGGTAGGCACAGCCAGCACTTCAACTGCTCGGTCAGGCGCGGTGAAGCTGTCGCCAGGGTAATAAAGCTTGTCGTTCACCATCACGCCGCAGTTTTGCACCAGCGGAATGCTGCGGTGAATTTCAGCGTGCATGTCGCCAAAGAACTCGAGAGTGAAAGGCCCAACCTCGATAAAGTCGCCGTGGTGCACGGCTTGGGTGTCATAACTCGTGCCACGGGTTTTTGCTGACTCGGCGAGGCGAGCGCAGACTTCATCGACGCTGTAGATTTTGG
>CANFKN010000057.1 GCA_947447385.1 Microbacteriaceae bacterium | reverse complement strand
TGGCATCACCTGCTACAACTTTCAGAGCAAGCTAAAGGGTTACCCTGACTGGCGCTGGTCGATTGTTATGTTCACCCCTGAAGGTGAAGCGGCAACAATCTCTGAGGTTTTGTTGTTGCCAACTGACGGCTCGTTGAAGGCCCCCGACTGGGTTCCTTGGAGCGAACGTTTGGCTGACTACCAAGCGCTTCAAGCTGAGCTTGAGGCGGCTGCGGCTGCTGAAGCTGCAGAAGCTGCTGCACTAGCTGCCAATGGCGAAGTCGCAGAGAGTGAAGAAGCCGATGACGACAACTTTGTTGATTTTGATGAAGACGACTTATCGCTTGCGGCTGACGTGAACGAAGCCGAAGACACCAAGAGCAATGCCAACTCCACAGGTCGCAAGCTGCCAGGTTTCAACCTGTTGAAGCTGCTGCGGGGCAAAAAGAAAAAATAGGGCAGCCAAAACCCAAAGGCCGGTGCCAACTGCTATTGCAAGTTTGGCATTGGTTTTCACGGGCGCGGGGTCAGGCTTGCGCTGCGAGTCTTTGACATAAAAGCGCATCATGAGCCTTAGCTTAGTTCGCCAACCACAAAGTCAATTACCTTTGTGAGTTGCTGCACATCGCTGAGTTCGGTTGCGGTGAAGGTTGCCACGCGCAACTGGTTGCGGCCGAGCTTGCGATAGGGCTCAACATCGACCACGCCGTTTGCGCGCAATACCTTTGCCACGGTCGCAGCATCGACGCTCTCATCAAAGTCAATGGTCACAACAACCTGTGATCGGTGAGCGGTCTCGGTCACGAACGGTGTAGCAAATGAGCTAGCCTCAGCCCACTCATAGAGGTGATTCGAAGCTGCCTTGGTGCGCGCGTCGGCCCAGGCTAGCCCGCCGTTTGCGTTCATCCAATCGATTTGTTCTGCAAGCAAGAACAGGGTCGCCACAGCTGGGGTGTTCAAAGTTTGATTTAGGCGCGAGTTGTCGATTGCAAGTTTCAAGCTCAAAAACTCTGGAATGTACCTACCGGTTGTCGCAATGCGCTCGGCACGCTCAATGGCGGCAGGTGACATTAGCGAGAACCACAAACCGCCGTCTGAAGCGAAATTCTTTTGTGGGGCAAAGTAGTAGACGTCGGTTTCGAGCGGGTCGAAGTCGATGCCTCCGGCAGCCGATGTTGCATCGGTGAACATAAGCGCGCCAGAGTCTGCGCCGGCAACTCGCTTGACCGGGGTAACCACGCCGGTTGAGGTTTCGTTCTGAGGGTAGGCATAGCTTGAAACGCCAGACTCGGCGACAAGTTCTAGACGTGAACCGGGGGTGCCGTTGATCACGGTTGGCTTTTCTAGCCAAGGTGCGCCAAGCGCGCTAGCAAACTTTGAACCAAACTCGCCGTGCACGAGAGCCTGTGATTTGCCTTCGGCAAGTGAGTGAGTGGCGAGATCCCAGAAGGCTGTCGAGCCACCGTTGCCCAAAACGATTTCATAGCCGGCCGGGTTGTGAAAAAGCTCCATCAGCCCTTCTTGCACGCGCTTCACCAGGTTCTTCACTGGCGCTTGACGGTGCGAGGTGCCCATTAGGCGAGCGCCTTCAGTTGCAAAAGCTGTGATTTGATCGTGGCGCAGACGTGACGGGCCACAGCCAAAACGGCCATCGACAGGCAAAAGTTCGGCAGGAATTTGGATTTCAGACATACCCACAAGTTTACCGAGCGTGAACCAAGCACCCGCCTCGGTCGGCCATAATTAGCGAAAAGGCTAATGAGAGTTTGAGGTGATGCTTTGTCTGATCTAATCGACACGACTGAGATGTATCTTCGCACCATTTTGGAGCTCGAAGAAGAGGGTCAGGTTCCGCTGCGCGCGCGCATCTCTGAGCGACTTGAACAGTCAGGTCCTACCGTTTCTCAAACTGTTGGTCGCATGGAGCGTGACGGTCTCGTTGTCGTAACCGGCGACCGCCACCTTGAGCTCACCGCCGCTGGGCGCGAACTTGCCGTTCAAGTTATGCGCAAACACCGTTTGGTTGAGCGCTTGCTTGCCGACGTCATTGGCCTCGAGTGGGAGTTCGTTCACGATGAAGCTTGCCGCTGGGAGCACGTTGTTAGCGAACAGGTTGAGCGCAAAATTATCAAGCTCATCACCGCGCCAGATGTGTCGCCTTATGGCAACCCGATTCCTGGCCTCGAAGAGTTTGGGCTCACCGTGAACCCAGCCTTCAACGACGGTGTCTTATCAATCGCTAACTTGCCAGGCGTTGGCACCGCTGGGCGCGAGTTTATCTTGCGTCGCATCGGCGAGCCATTGCAGGTTGACCCTGAGTTGCTCGCGCAGTTCAAATCACTCGGATTAATTCCCGGCGCAAAAATTAACGTCGAGTTCAGAGGCCAACACGTTTTTGTTTCTGAAGTTAGCAATGCCGAAGGTATTGAGCTTGATGCCGATTTGGCGCATCACCTGTTTGTCGAAAAATAATCTGGGGCGCAGCCTCAGGTTCGCGAGCTTCGGTTAATAGTGTTTTTTCAGCTGGAGTTTGCCTGAAACTCGAGCCTCGGAATGAATTAATTGCAACGGTTTGATAAACTGTTGTCTGTTGCGCGCTGTAAACCCAGCCTGCAATCGAATTCGATGGTTTCTTTTGCCCACAGTCGAGTTTTTAGAACGGTTAGTTTCGTTGTGGGGCCGCAGTTGCGGCAAACTTTGGAGGTTTTGGCTTGAAGCAAAAAGGCAGTGGTCGTCACAGGGCCGACGTCGAAGTTAGTGCACTCGAGTCTTTCGAGCTGCGCAGCCGACGCTCAGTGTTGGCTGCCGAACGTTCTCGTGATGCCAAGAAAGCCCTAAAAGCCGAGAAGCGCGCCGAACGTGCATTGCGCAAGGCTGCAAAATTTGATGTGACCGTTGAGGCTGGTGTTCCGGTTCGCACAGCACAGTTCTTGATTCGAAACCCGCTGCGTCGCAAACGTTTGGTCGATCACCGCCCATTTCGCGTTTTCACTATCTTTTCTTTTGCTGCTGGTTTAGTTGCAACCGCTTCACTGCCGGCTTATGCAATGGACCCCGCCGTTGCTTCGATGTCGAAGTTTGCGGTTAACAACAACAGCGAACTGGCGATTCTGACTCAGCAGTTGCTGAGCATCTCTGGCGTCTCAAGTGCCGACATTAGTCGCGGTAACTATTCGATCAAAGCCGCTCAGGCGCTGATTCAGCAGTATGCACTCAACAACTACCGCCTCTATAACGGCCCAAGTGCTGCCGACTATGTTTCAAACCCTCCTTATAGCAAGATCAGTGGTGCTTCGCTCTTGGGCGTTGCGGCTAAGTACGTTGGCACGCCCTATGTTTTTGGCGGCGAGAACCCTTCAGGCTTCGACTGCTCTGGTTATGTTCGCTTCGTGTTCTCTCAGTTTGGTGTTGACTTACCTCACACGGTTCGTGGTCAAGCACTGGCTGGCATCGTGGTTCGTCGCGAAGACGCATTGCCTGGCGACATTGTGATTTTGAATGACTACAGCCACGACGGCATTTATGCGGGCAACGGCAACTTCTATCACGCGCCTCGCACAGGTGACACTGTGAAGCTCGCTCCAATCTTCACGCCAAACGTTTTCTTCTTGCGAATCAAGCCGAAGAACTAGTTTCTGCAGCTGCGACAGAGGCTTTTCTGAGCCCTGGTAACAAAATCTCAACCTTTTCGTAACCTTTTATTTGGCGTTTTATCGTGTCTTTTTAAATGCAGAGGGTTAGCCTACAAATAAGCAGTAATCGTTATTGGCTAAGAAGCGAGTCGCTAGTGATGCAAAAGTTTCAAAAGAAGGGCGTGCAATCCAAGCACGTTTATCAGTTGCGTCATTTTCAACAACAATGCCAATTTGCAGCTATCTAATCACGCCGTCATTTTTGACGGCGTTTTTTTGTTTCTGCCGATGAACCTGCGAACGCGAGAACCCAGAAGCCGTCTGGGTGATTTCGAAAGGATTCTTTTGCGCACATTGGTTTTAAACGCCGGCTATGAACCACTAGCAGTGGTTTCATTCAAGCGAGCACTCATTTTGGTTTTGAATAACAAAGCCAAAGTTTTGCAAGGCGCTCCGAAATATCGGGTGCGCAGTGCCACCGCCGAATATGAATGCCCATCGGTCATTCTGCTCAGTCGCTATGTGCGCATTCCAAATAGTCGCAACGTGCCGGTCTCTCGCAGGGGAGTTCTGCGCCGCGATGGTTACCGATGCGCCTACTGCAATCGCTCTGCTAACACCATCGATCACGTTCAGCCAAAATCTCGCGGCGGTCGTGACACTTGGCAAAACCTCGTTGCCTGCTGCCTGACCTGCAACAACAAAAAAGGTGACCGCACTCTCAGCGAAATTGGATGGTCGTTGCCCTACACACCTGGCATGCCAACTGGAGTATCTTGGAGCGTTCGAGGCGCTGAGCGTTTTGAACCAGAATGGGATGAGTTTCTAGCGCGCCCACTCGCAGCCTAGTCAGACTGTCACGCTGGCGCACAACACAATGCCAGGCGGTCAAACCGTCAGAGGCCAGCACTAAAATGCCTACAAGGGAGCAAAAGGGCTGCCACATTTGAGATTCGAGGGTTCACCATGGTTTATTGCAGTGCATGCGGCAAACAACTCAGCGCACAGGCTGCATTCTGCCCGAACTGTGGGCACCCAAATGCGGTCAACCCTGCAGCAAACGGCACCGGCAAATCGCGCGTTGTTGCGGGGGTCTTCGCAATCTTGCTGGGCAGTCTCGGCGTTCACAAGTTTTATCTCGGCAAAGTCGGCATGGGAATTCTTTATTTCGTTTTCAGCTGGACGGCGATTCCGGGGCTCATCGGCCTGATCGAAGGCATCATCTATTTGACACAGACTGACGCAGCATTTGCCGCAGCACAGGGTGTTACCACCGCTTAGCAAAACTTGGTGGCCCCGATAGGAATCGAACCTACGACACAAGGTTTAGGAAACCTCTGCTCTATCCACTGAGCTACGGAGCCATTTTCACTGTCAAGTCTAGGTTCTTCGAATCCAGTCTTGAAAATTTGGCAAACCACTTGTAATCCAAGGTGCCAAATCTGGAGCACCCGCCTTGTTCCATGCGATTATGTCCTCGCTAGTCATAGTGTCGTCGATGAATCCTTCGAGATCATCACTATAGAACGTGAGCAGTTCCGAAATTTCAGCGGCGCTTAGCCCGCTCAATGTCGGCCGAGTGAAAGATTCCTGTGGTTGGCTGGAATACTCGGGTTGTTTGGAGCGCTTCACGGCGCGAGTGCTTTTCTCATTGTCGTTTGCCGTCGGGACCATCACTGGCAATACACTCGAGCGGCAATGCATGCATACTCTGGCGCGAACTGAGATTGATTCGTCACACTCTGGGCAACGGCGTCGAGGCGTTGGGATTGCTCCGGGTGCATCTGAGTAAGGAAGCGCAGCCACGATGATGGCCATAATTATCCAGCTCACCAGCAGCGATAGAAAGAAGAATGAGGCGAAATTTCTGCTTTTGTTTCGAGCGGCAACGCCTACCAAATATGCAGGCAAAATCCATACAATGCCAACGCCTAGCAATATGGACACAAACCAGAGAATGTAAATAACCTCCAATTGGCTCTCCTGACTTTAGGTGTGCTATTCGAATAGCCTAAGTTTATCGGCAAGCAATTTCGCGAGTGGCGAAGCATCCGAGTGATTTAGAATGTAAGCGTTTGCAGAGAATGAGGTTGACGTGGCGCTGAGATTAGTTGATAAGTGGATCTGGGACAGCTGGTTTGTCTTTGACGGCGAGCGCTATCACGCGTTCTATTTGAGCGCGAGCAAGGCTCTCGGCGACCCTAACCGTCGTCACCGACACCCCATTGTTGGCCACGCAGTTTCGACCGATTTGGTGAACTGGAATGTCGTGGTTGACGCGCTGATTGTTAGCGAGTCACCGGCTTTTGACAGTTACACCACGTGGACTGGCTCGGTAGTCAAGGGCGATGACGGTCTTTGGTGGATGTATTACACCGGCACAAGCCGCGAAGACGGGGGCGACCGCCAAACCGTTGGCGCTGCAACTTCACCAGACCTTTTCACCTGGACCAAGCTCGGCACTGAGGCGATGGTTGCCGCAGATGCCCGCTGGTATGAAACTCTTGGCACGAGCATTTGGCCCGATGAGGCTTGGCGTGACCCTTGGGTTTTCAAAGCTCAGGCTGGTCAACTTATTGGTGGCGAGAAATACAACGCGGATGCCGGCATTGCAGACCTAGCCCAATCAGAACCGCTCTGGCACATGCTGGTTACTGCCCGATCAAACTCAGGCCCGGTTGCCACACGTGGCGTGATGGGTCACGCGATTTCGACCGATCAGCGTACTTGGCAGGTATTGCCACCGTTGGGTTCGGTGACCGATGACTTTGGGCAGCTCGAAGTCTTTCAATATGAAGTGATTGACGGGGTGCCAACCGTTGTGTTCTGCTGTGGTTGGCGCGAGCTATCGCCGGCGCGACTTGCAAGTTTTGGCCAGCGCGATGCCACCTATTCGTTTGCGGTTGGCAGTGATTTGACCGACATCGACTTCGCCAAGGCTCGAGCGTTTGAAGATCGTTTGGTTTATGCGGCTCGTGTGGTTGAAGGTCCTGACGGTTGGGTTTTGATTGGTTTCGAGAATTTTGAAGGCCCAGACGGCGAATTCGTTGGCGCACTAAGCGACCCCGTGCCAGTCACCTCGCTGCCTGAAAAAGGTCTCGTGCCTAAGCGATAACTCAGGTTCGCAAAGTTAGTCTTATGGTGTGTCTGAACCTACCGAAACTTCAAGAGTCTTTGCTGCTAGCTGGCAACGTTGGCGTGAAGAGATTCAGGCCCTTGGTGTTTCAAACCCGCTACTAAATTTCGAGGCAGACCATCACTCACAAATCGACCTTGGTCGAGCTCACCCAAATGGCATTTCGCAGCTTTTAGGCGCCGGCAGTTCAGTGCTGTCGAACCTGGTTCGCGAGCCCCTTAGCTTTTCAAGGTCGTTAGCCACCGCGGTGCGCATTCACGCAAAAGGCCATGAACTTCTTGAGCAGTATGGCCTAGATAACCTGTTCATCGCAGCTGGCTTAGCCAACCTTGAGACTGACGGCTTTGACCTGAAAATGCCAATTTTGTTGTGGCCAATCGCGATGGTTTCAAACGGCGATGATTTTTCGATTGAACTTGTTGGTCCGCCAACGGTTAACCCGTATTTAGTGAAACATTTTGAGGTTTGCTATGGGGTCAAGCTAAGCCCGGCAACCCTCGCGCGCAGAGCAATGTCACCGAGCGAGCTGCTGCCGATCGCAGTTTTTGACTATTTGAATGCAGAACTTGGCGAGCTTGGCAAGCCAGAACTCAGCAACCTGCTAGTGGCAGCTAACTTTGTGCTCGAGCCTTCAACGCTTGAAGATGACCTGCGCGTGGCTAACACCAAACTGATGCGCCGTTTGGCTGGCGAGTCTGACCTCTCGGTTCTGCCAGTTCGCACACCAGATCTAGACCCGCTGCTTATTGCCGATGCTGATGACGCCCAAAGCCTGATCGTGCGCCGAGCACTTGCCGGGCACAGCTTCGCTGTTGA
>CANFKN010000056.1 GCA_947447385.1 Microbacteriaceae bacterium | reverse complement strand
TGAAGAACAGAGTCAAAAGCAGAGTGCGAATGTGAGCACCGTCAACGTCAGCATCGCTCATGAGAATGACTTTGCCGTAGCGAGCTTGTTCGAGATCGAATGTGCGACCAGAACCGGCACCAATCACTTGAATAATCGATGCGCACTCGTTGTTTGACAGCATGTCGCTAATCGACGCCTTCTGTACATTTAGGATTTTTCCGCGAATCGGCAGCAGGGCTTGGAATTCGCTGTTGCGTGCAAGCTTTGCTGTGCCGAGTGCAGAGTCACCCTCGACGATGAATAGTTCAGTGCCATCAGTTTCTTGTGAGCGACAGTCAACGAGTTTGGTTGGAAGCGATGAACTTTCGAGAGCTGATTTTCGTCGCTGGGTCTCTTTGTGAGTGCGAGCCGAGATGCGCGCCTTCATTTCGGCAACCACCTTTTCTAGCAGCACCGCAGCTTGAGTTTTATCGTCGCGTTTAGTGCTCTCGAGACGTTCCGTCAGTCGCGCAGCGACTACAGTGGCAACGATGTTGCGCACAGCGGGCGTGCCAAGAATCTCTTTGGTTTGGCCTTCAAACTGCGGTTCAGCTAAACGCACTGAAACAACTGCTGTCAGCCCGGCGAAGACATCCTCTTTCTCGATTTTGTCGTTACCTGGCTTGAGCTTGCGTGAGTTTGCCTCGACTTGAGTTCTGAGGGTTTTTAGCAGCGCCGCCTCGAAACCAGCGATGTGGCTGCCACCCTTAGGAGTTGCAATGATGTTGACAAAAGATTTGACCGTGGTGTCGTAGCCCGTGCCCCATCGCAGGGCCACTTCAACCTGACAGTTTCTAGCGACATCTTGAGTGACCATGTTGCCACTCTCGTCGAGCACTGGCACAGTTTCGGTGAAGCTGCCTTCACCTTGCAAACGCCAGACGTCGGTGATGCTTGAATCTGGTGCCAAAAAGTCGACGAATTCGGCCAGGCCACCGTCGAACTTGAATTTTTGAATGTTCTCGTCGGCTGTGCGCTTATCTTCAATGGTGAGTTGAAGACCAGGCACCAAGAATGCTGTTTGACGTGCTCTGGCCACTAAATCTTCGGTTACAAACGCGGCATCACGAATGAAAATCTGAGGGTCGGCCCAATATCGCACGCGGGTGCCAGTAACAGCCTTGCCAACTTTGCCAATCGATCGAAGCGGGCTGCCGTCTTCAGATGCTACGAAGGGGTTGTTTGGTGCGATGCCTTTGCTATCGTCAAAGATTCCAGGTTCGCCGCGACGGAACGACATGGCCCAGGTTTTGCCATCTCGATCGACTTCAACGTCGAGCCGCTCACTCAGAGCGTTAACCACTGACGCGCCAACGCCGTGCAAACCACCAGATGCGGCATAAGAGCCTGAACCGAATTTTCCGCCGGCGTGAAGTTTCGTGAACACTACTTCAACGCCGCTTAGACCAGTCTTTGGCTCAATATCTACGGGGATTCCGCGAGCGGCATCAGTGACTTCGACGCTGCCGTCGTCAAAGAGTCGAATACCGATTTCGTTTCCGTGCCCAGCTAGTGCCTCATCGACTGAGTTGTCGATGATTTCCCAAAGGCAGTGCATAAGGCCGCGGCTGTCGGTTGACCCGATGTACATACCAGGACGTTTGCGAACGGCCTCGAGACCCTCTAGAACTGACAGGTGGCGCGCTGAATATTCGGTGTTTGACACCTCAGAATGTTATCTCGCGACGTGCTCTTTCAGCAGGCTGACACGGTGGCATGGTCGAAATCGGTGCATAATCACGAAATTTCTTCGCAGTTAGCGAAATCAAGCGAAAAGCTACCCAAGAATGTCCATCAATGTGATGAGATTAGTTCAGCACGAAAGGAACCTTATGGCCCCGCTAGAAACCGAAGAACAAGACGAACAGGTCACAACGACTCTGGTTCATCAGCTAACCGCAGCAGACCGCTGCGATGCTTGTGGCGCCCAGGCTTATGTGCGTGCAGAGCTGGCTACCGGAGAACTTCTGTTCTGCGGTCACCACGCAAAAGAAAACGAAGCCAAGCTTCGCCCAATCGCCATCAAATGGCACGACGAGAGCGACAAGCTCCTCAGCAAGTAAAAACTAGTTTTGCGGCTTTTCAAGCTGCCAGACACCCGCAAGTATCTCATCGATCTTGCGGGTGTTTTCGTTTGAAAGGCTCTCTGGCGCTGTGATGCCAGCCGCGGTCAAAATGCGGCGGATCATCGCATCTGCAAGTTCTGGGTTTTTTGCCAGGAGCGGACCATGCATCCAAGTCACGATTGCGTTGTTGACTTGATGCGTAACGGCCGGCTGGGCATCAGCGAATTTATAACCTAATAGCTCAAACTCATTTAGATGCTCGGTGGCGAACTCAGACACCGGCTCGGCAAGTTGCTTCAAATGCAAACCAGCTGAGGTGGCAACTTTGCTCGCTCCAGAACCAACTGCCAAACCTGGCAACGTTTTCGTCGCCGTAATGAAATCCTCAGCCATTGAAGGCCAGCTTGACGCTGCGCTCTTATTCGCTGCGAGACTGCCATGCCCCAACAAAACAAAGTGGCCAGTCGCACCAAAGAGTTCTGCGCTTGAACTCACCGAAAGAATCTCAGATTCAAAACCTAACCATGCGAGGCGCTTTTGCAAAACCAGCAGGTTGCCCTGATCACCGTTGATGTTGAACTGCTCGCCCAAAAGTGTGATGAGTTTGATTTTGCTCATCGCTCTACATCCTCTGGGTCGGTGAAGCCGAGTGCTCTTCTGATTCGACGCATTGAATCCGCCGAGAAGATGACGGTTTTGTATCCTCGTGATGGCTTGGGTAGTCCAAAGAACGTTGAAAGCGCGTCATCAAGGTCGCCAATCACGCTGCCAACTGGTATCTCGTTGTAGGCCAGCAACAGGGCCGCTTCGGCGTGGTTGTAACCGGTCACCACATCGGCGTGCGTGAGATTCTTAAGATCAACAGTCCATAGCCATGAAGGGTCATGCACGTCGGTGCCAACTGCAAACATTATTTGCTCTGGCTTGGTGGTTAGGTTATCTAGATTGAGTTGAAAACTCGGCGGGTTCTGAACCAAGATGAACTCCACCATTTCACCGTTCACTTCTTTTAGTTCACCTCTAGCAAAAACGGGTGGCAACTCACTCAGCACTTTGGCAGCGAGCTCACCATCAAAAAGCGTTCCAAGAAGTCGCCGTGCCGTTTCAAGAGCAGCAACAGCGTCAACTGCGAAATGAAGTCCACGGCTGGGCATTGTTGCCTGCACTACTTGCCCCGAGCCCAGCGAAACCTGCAGCTGAAGACCGTCAATGGCGACACCTGTAGTTTGAGTCTCAGGTCGTTCAAGTTCAAAAAGGTAAGTCGGCGCTGTTCCCAAACCCTTGCGAGCTGTGCTCAAGACAGATTCGTCAATACCAAACCAGCTAACGTTTGATACCCCATTGCCTTCAGCCAGCATCCACAGCAGGTTTTGGTCATCGGCATTCAGTGCGACACCGTTCGTGGCGGCTTCAGAAACTTTAGCGAGGTCGTTTCGCACGTTGACGGGGTCACCAAATCTGTCGAGTTGGTCTTCAAGAACGTTCAAAATCGTGGCAAATCTGGGCTTAATGCGCTTTACGATTGCGGCCGCGTGGGCTTCATCCATCTCTAAAATCGCGATGTCACCGGTAATTTTGCCAAATAGGTTTGACCGCTCGAGAATGGCCGCATAAAAACCCTGCTCGATGTTTGCAGTCGAAGGGTTCGTGAAAACTTGCAGCCCGTGAGCGCGAACTATTGCCACTGCCATTTTGGTCGTGGTCGATTTGCCGGCCGAACCAGTGATTATCACAAGGCCCTGTTTGAAGCTGCTCAGTGTTTTGCGAAGCAATCCCGGCGCAATTTTGCGAAGTACTAGACCAGGCAGTGCCGAACCGCCACCGGGCCGCACAAGGCGAACCGCATAGCGCACCAAGCGCCCGATGACGATTGCAGGCAGATAAAGCAAGCTAAACCTAGTTGTCTAGATAGTCGCGCAATAGCTGAGAGCGCGAAGGGTGGCGCAGCTTTGACATTGTCTTCGACTCAATCTGGCGAATGCGTTCGCGAGTAACACCGAACTCTTCACCAATCTGGTCGAGAGTCTTCTGCACACCATCGCCCAGACCGAAGCGGCTGCGAATTACACCAGCCTCGCGCGGATGCAATGAATCTAGGATGCGCTCCAGCTCTCGCTGCAGCATGCTGTAGCCAACGGCTTCTGCCGGAGCAACAGCTTCGGTGTCTTCAATCAAGTCACCAAACTCGCTGTCGCCATCTTCACCCAACGGTGTTGAAAGTGAGATCGGTTCGCGACCATATTTCTGAACCTCAACGACTTTTTCAGGAGTCATGTCAAGTTCGCGGGCAAGTTCTTCTGGGGTTGGTTCGCGACCGAGGTCTTGCAACAATTGGCGCTGAACGCGAGCCAACTTGTTGATCACTTCAACCATGTGAACAGGAATTCGAATCGTTCTGGCCTGGTCGGCCATCGCACGCGTAATGGCCTGTCTGATCCACCAAGTTGCATATGTCGAGAACTTGTAGCCCTTGGTGTAGTCAAACTTTTCAACGGCGCGAATCAAGCCGAGGTTTCCTTCTTGAATCAGGTCAAGAAACTGCATGCCGCGACCCGTGTAACGCTTTGCAAGGCTCACAACAAGGCGAAGGTTTGCTTCAAGCAGGTGGCTCTTAGCGCGTTGCCCGTCTTTGATTACCCAACGCAAATCGCGCTTGGTGTCTTCGTCAAGGGTAAGGTCAGTTGCTACCTTCTCTTCGGCAAAAAGACCGGCTTCGATGCTCTTAGCGAGCGATACTTCTAGCTCGGCGTTGAGAAGTGCTACCTTGCCGATTTGTTTCAAATAGTCTTTGACCGGGTCTGCAGTTGCTCCTGTGATGGAGGTTGACTGAGCAGGAATATCCTCTTCTTCGCGGTTTGAAAGCACAATCGCACCTTCAGGCGCGTTAAGAGCCATTTTGTCTTCGTCTTCTTCAGGCCCTAGTTCAGCAACAGGAATCGACTCGGCTACTTCAACGATGTCAACGGCCGCTGCGGCTTCGCTAACAATTTCTTCGACGTCAAGATCTTCGTCTTCGTCTAAATCTTCTTCGTCGCCCTTAGGCAATTTTGCTTTGGCAGGCTTGGCTTTAGCGGGCGCCTTAGTCTTGGGCGCGGCTTCAGCAGTTGCAGTGGCAGGCTTCTTAGCGGCTGGTTTCTTTGCTGCCGGCTTCTTAGCTTCTGTAACGTCTTCGGTGTTTAGTTCGGTGTTTTGTGACTCAGACTCGGCTTTTGGCTTTGCCTTGGTGGTCTTTGGTGCTTTTGAGATGGTGGCTTCTTTCGTAGTGACCGCTGCTTTCGTAACAGCAGTCTTTGTTGCTTCGGCTTTCACGGTTTTTGGCTCGAGCTTTTCAGCTGTAGCTTTTGCCGCAGGTGCTTTTGTTGTCTTCACAACTTTGTCTTTTGCAGGTAATGCTGGCGTTTCAACTGCCTGCGGCTCAATTACCGCTGGCTTCGCTTCGGGTGCTTGACGCCCCAAAAACCGCTGGAATACGTTACGTTCTTTTGACATTTTCGAACCCCTTATCGTGTGATGCCATGGGAAGCGAACCTGAAACCAGCTCAATTGCAAGTTTTCGGGCATTACAAAGACCCATGTCAAATTCAAAATTTCTGAAAGCGACTGGGTCTTATCTGACAATAAGTATCTCACGTTCAAGCGACAAAACTCGCAGCAAACAGTGTTTTTATTTTATTGCTCTTGTGTCAACTATTTTTCATGGGTATTATTCCCGAGCAGCGCGCTAGCCAATCTTGAGGCGTCAAGCTTCATGAGTTGACTGTGTTCTCTTCTTAGACCAAATACTCCCACGAGAATGACTCCAATTTGAATCCACATTGCGATGCGAAAGCCTTCTAGGTCATAAAGACCTACCTGCGCACCGACTGGCATGTGAACCTCAGTGAGACGCCAAGCGTGAACGGCATCGAGCGTCACTCCGATTAGGAACATTGTGACAAGTGTTGCCAAAAAACCACCGATGTTTACGATGCCATTCGCCGAGCCGAGTCGCGCAATTGGCGTGTAGGCGCGCGAATAATCGAATGCAATCATCGATGCCGGCCCGGCTCCCCCGAGAACAGCCACTAGCAGCGCCAGTAGCCAAAGTGGTGCAACACCTGGCCAAAGTAAAACCACTGCCCACGCACCGATGATTGTGAAGGCGACCGAAATTATCAGACGGTAACGCAAATGCGGATGTGCGCCGCAAATCCAGCCATAGAAAAGACCCACCGCGATGCCGACGAAAACCATCGAACTTATTAGTGCTGAAGCCAAGGGCTTCTCGAGCTCTTGAGCACGCTCCAAAAATGGAAAACCCCAAAGCAGAACGAAAACCGTTGCGGCTGATTGCGTCGTGAAGTGCACCCAGAAGGCAAACCGAGTTCCAGGGTTTCGCATATTTGTTACAAACTGGTCGCGCATGCTCGCCAAGTTGAGTGGTGAAGGCTTATCGATCGGGGTAACGCGTGAGTTTTGCACTGCAAAAAAAACTAGAAGTGCAGCGAGAATCGATGCCGAAGCAATGCCTAGAAAAGCGTTTTGCCAGCCGGCGAACCCTAGAAGAGCAGCGAAGGGCACAGCCGAGGCAACTTGACCGAGTTGGCCGATGTTGCTGAGCCACTGTTGGAGTTGCGAGGCTCGCCGCCCCGAGTACCAACCATTGATCACACGAATCATCGAAATGAAGGTGAACGCGTCGCCTAGCCCAACCAAGATTCGACCGAGAACTGCTTGGCTGAGGTTGTCAGAAAAAGCCACGGTTACTTGACCAACACCCATGGTCAGGGCCCCAATGATGAGAAGCACACGGGCGCCGAAACGATCGAGCAGAAATCCAATAGGAATCTGCATCGCAGCATAAACAAAGATCTGCAAAACAGCCAAACTTGCCAACTGCTCGGCATTGGTGTGAAAACGTTCAGCGGCAGCTAGCGATGCCGTTCCCATAGTTGAGCGCTGCGTGACCGCAACGAAATAGGTGATCGCCGAGGCGCCAACGGCAATTAGTCCGCTAGTTCTCTTCATCTGTTTGGTTTCTGCGACGACTAGCTAAATAGTCTTCGAGTTCAGCAGCGATTTCTTCTGCTGTGGGCATCTTCGTCTCTGGTTTGCTTATATTTGGCCGACCAGGCGTAGTGCGTTCACTCGTGTATCCCTGCTCAAGGTTTGCAACCATACGCTTGAGTTCATCGTTGTCTTCGAGCTGTTCAGTGAGTTTCGCCAAAAAGGTGATTGATTCTTCGCGCAGCGCGTCGGTCGAGAAAACTAGCCCTGTGCCGAGCGATAGCAACTCGAGGGCTTTGACGCCAGCGACCGGGTATTCACTATCGCCTAGGTAATGAGGCACCAAAAGCACGAACCCCACCATCGGCAACCCTGAGCTCGAACCCCGATATTCCAGTAGGTGCAAAACATTGCCTGGCACCTGCGTCTGGGGTTTCCACTCAGAAGTTGAGTCGATCAGATCGCGGCGATTGCCAGACACTGTTACGCCGATTGGCCTGGTGTGCGGAATAGGAAAAGGAATCGAGTGAACCCAGCTGATCTGGCTCACACCGAACAAATCGATGATGGTGAGCAAAGCGTCAATGAACGATTCCCAACGAAAATCTGGTTCGTATCCGTGCAAAAAAAGGAACGGCTGGCGGGCTTCGTCATAAACCAAGAAAATTCC
>CANFKN010000055.1 GCA_947447385.1 Microbacteriaceae bacterium | reverse complement strand
TCATCGGTCGCGGCACGTGCCAAACACATCGACACCTGGCAAACGAAGAAGAAGCGCCGCAAAGCCAAGGTCGCTAACCCCGACAACCTGCCTCAGCCGATGATTCAGATCATCCCCGGTTCAAAAATCAACTTGCTCTCACGTTCTTCGAAAATGCCGATTGCAATCAAGAACGGCTATTCGACTCAGGTCAGAGTTCGGGTTCGCGTTGTTGCCACAAACCTGAAAGTTTTGATTCCCGAGGTGGTCGAGGTGGTCGTGCCTGCAAACACCACGGTCACCGCGAAGGTTCCGGTCAACGCGATTGCTGACGGCGACGTGATTTTGCACGCGACACTTGAAAGTTTCTCTGGGCTAAGACTCACCAAGCCGGTCAGCATTCAGATGAACGTGATTCTCGGCGTTGAAGACACCGTTTTGTATGGCTTCATTTCGTTTATCGCAGCGCTTGGAGCGCTTGGTGCCTATCGCACGGTGCGCAAGCGTCGCCGCGAAGCAAGCTCAGCTAGTGAATCGGTCAGCAAATGAGTGTCGCCAAGAATTCGCTAATTATGGCTAGCGGCACGGTTCTGTCGCGCATCCTCGGATTCATTCGCGCCGTGATGCTCGCAGGTGTGATCGGCGTAACCACGAATGCCGCCGACGCATTTGGTGTCGCGAATCAGCTGCCCAACAACGTTTATGCGATCATCGTGGGCGGTGTGCTGAATGCCGTGTTGGTGCCCCAGATTGTTCGCTCGAAGTCGCACGCTGACGGTGGCAAGGGCTACATCGACCGCCTTTTGACCCTGGCGATTCTCGTATTCGGTGTCGTGACCATCTTGGCGACCATCGCTTCGCCCCTGCTGATTCACCTTTACACCCACTCGTGGAGCAACTCGCAGCTGGCCCTAGCCACGGCGTTTGCATACTGGTGTCTGCCGCAACTGTTTTTCTATGGCCTCTATTCGATGCTCGGCGAAGTGCTAAACGCCCGCAGCGCGTTTGGGCCATACATGTGGGCCCCAGTTGTGAACAACATCGTTTCGATCGCCGGCCTGGGTGCATACATCTGGATCTTCGGCGTTGACCCAACCGGCAAGCAGAACATTTCTGACTGGAGCGACAACCAGATCACCCTGCTCGCGATTTCAGCAACATTGGGCGTCGCTGCCCAGGCCTTGATTCTTTTCGTCAGCTGGCGCCGAATCGGTCTGCACTACAAACCGAATTTTAAATTTCGAGGATTCGGCCTGCGCCCGGCACTCAAGGCGGCAACCTGGACTCTCGCAATGGTCATGGTCACTCAAGTTGGCGGCTTAGTTCAAACTGCCGTCGCGTCGATCACAGTTTCACACCGAACCGAGAACGAAGTCGGTGTTGCCTCAATCGCGGCTATGTCGATTGCCTGGCTAATTTTCATGCTCCCCCACTCGGTTGCAACCGTTTCAATCGCAACCGCATATTTCACCAAGATCAGCACACACGCCCATGAAGGTCGACTCGATTTGGTCAAGGCTGATCTCGTGACCGGTTTGCGCTTGATTTCAGTGATCAGCGTGCTGTCGTCTGCCGTGCTGATGGTTTTGGCTTTTCCGTTCTCGCGAATTTTCGTTGGTGAGTTCGACGGCATGATTGCGCTGGGGCTCGTCGTGATGGCATTTGTGGTTGGGTTGGTTCCGTTCAGCTTCGTTTTCATGATGCAAAAGGCTTTTTATGCTCTCGAAGACACCAAGTCACCTTTCTGGTTCACGGTTGGGCAAACTGCGCTCTACATCGTCGGGGCGCTACTTATGGGCGCCTTCTTGCCACTCGAGTGGTTGGTTGCTGGCCTCGCGCTGCTAATGAGCTTCACTGTTTTGGTTCAGGCTAGAGTTGCCTACGTTTTGCTAGGCCGTCGCATTGGCAGCCTAAAAGAGTTCAAAATCACTGCCCTCAACATTCGTGCCTACATCGCGGGCATCATTGCAGCCGCCGCTGGTTTCGGCGTTTTGCAGCTGTTTGGCGGAATCCGAGTGGGTAGTTTCGCCGTTGCAACAGTAGTTAGCTCGCTCACCACCTGCGCGATTGTGGGCGCGGCGATGGCAGTTGTTTACCTAGGCGTGCTGATGTTGCTCAAAGTTGACGAGGCCAACTCGGCCATTCAAACCGCTAAGGGAATACTGCGCCGATAAAATTGGCTGAGTATCATGCAGTCAATAAAAATTCGGGAGTAGCTTTGCGCGAAGTCATCATCATCGGTTCAGGCCCTGCGGGTTACACCGCGGCCATCTACACCGCGCGAGCTGGCTTAAAGCCGCTTTTGATCGCTAGTTCGGTCGAAGCTGGTGGCGAACTTATGAAAACCACTGAGGTCGAGAATTTTCCTGGGTTCCCAGAAGGCCTACAGGGTCCTGAACTTATGGCTAACCTGCAGGCTCAAGCTGAGCGCTTTGGCACCGAAGTTTTGCTCGACGACGTAATCGAAGTTGACCTAACGGGTGACATCAAGATTTTGAAAACTGGCGGCGGCGAAACCTTCGAAGCCAAGACCGTGATTCTCAGCACCGGTGCTGCCTATCGTGAACTTGGTTTGCCTCGCGAAAAAGAACTTAGCGGCCACGGTGTTTCATGGTGTGCCACCTGCGACGGATTCTTCTTTAGAGAGCGCACCATCGCCGTAGTTGGCGGTGGCGACTCGGCAATGGAAGAAGCTATTTTCTTGACCCGCTTTGCAGCAAGGGTTTATTTGATTCACCGTCGTGACTCGTTCAAAGCCTCGAAGATCATGGTCGAGCGCGCACTAAACAACCCGAAGATCGAAGTTATCTATAACAGCGAGGTTGCCGAGCTTCACGGCGAAGGCAAACTCACTGGCGTAACCCTGCGCGACACCGTGAACGGTTCAACCAATAACCTCGACCTTGACGGTCTTTTCATTGCTATCGGTAATGACCCACGTGTTTGGTTGGTTGAAAACCAGGTAGAGCTAACACCCGAGAAGTTCATCAAGGTTGACGGCCGCAGCTCACGCACCAACCTCCCTGGTGTTTTCGCAGCCGGTGACGTAATCGACCCAACCTACCGACAGGCAATCACCGCGGCGGGTTCAGGTTGTGTCGCGGCTCTAGATGCCGAACATTATTTGCAATCACACTAACTTTTAATCAGAACCAACTATTCAAGGAGCAACCATGGCCGCCAAAAATGTAACCACCGCGTCTTTTCAAGCAGACGTTCTAAACAACGCCAAGCCAGTCTTGGTTGACTTTTGGGCTGAGTGGTGTGGCCCTTGCCGCCAGGTCGCGCCTGTTCTAGACGCAATCGCCGCCGAGTATGCTGGCAAGATCGAAATCGTCAAGGTTAACGTTGACGAAGAGCCAGCCTTGGCTCAGCAGTATGGCATCGTTTCGATTCCTGCACTTCAGGTGTTTCAGGGCGGCGAGCTTGTCAAGCAGATGGTCGGCGCAAAGCCAAAGCCTGTATTGGTAGCAGAACTAAGCGAGTTCTTGGCCTAATTAGCCGCTGACGCGGGTCAAACCCAAAGTCACCCCAAGTTTCACGTGAAACCGCAGTTAGTTCGCCACCTGGCGGGCCGGCTGCGGTTTCTTGCTTAATCGTGCAACGCCTATTGGTTTTTATTAAGCTTGAATGAAAATGCTCAAGGCCCTTAGCGGCTTTTGATTTGCACAGGAGCAACCAGATGACACAAGAGAAACACGCGCAGCAGGGTTTAAACCTCGACCAATGGTTGGGTGCCTATGCCGCGCGCGCGAACACTCTTTCGGTGTCTGAAGTTCGAGCCCTTTTTGCGGTTGTTAGCCGCCCCGAGGTTGTTTCGCTTGCTGGCGGAATGCCCTATGTTTCAGCTTTGCCAAAAGAGCTGCTCAACCAAACCTATTCGACTCTCATGTCAACCCGTGGCGATGCCGCCTTGCAATATGGCAGCGGCCAGGGTGACCCGATCTTGCGCGACCAAATTCGCGAATTGATGGCTCTCGAGGGTATTCACAGCAGCGTCGAAGATTTGATCATCACGACCGGTTCGCAGCACGGTCTCGATTTGCTCTCTGGTCTGTTTCTTGACGAAGGTGACGTAGTTCTCGCTGAAGCCCCTAGCTATGTGGGCGCGATTGGCATTTTCAGACACTACGAAGCACACATCGAGCATGTTTACACCGACGACGATGGCATGTCGCCTGAGGCTCTGCAAGAGAGCATCAACAAAATGCTCGCGCAGGGTCGCAAAATCAAGTTTCTCTATCTGGTGCCTAACTTTGGCAACCCATCGGGTGTCACGCTCAGCGAACCTCGCCGTCACCAGATTCTCGAGATCTGTCGCAAGCATCACATTCTTGTTGTCGAAGATAACCCCTATGGCCTGCTCTATTTCGATGAGAAGCCACCACTTGCCATGCGTTCATATAACGAAGACGGTGTTATCTATTTGGGCAGTTTCTCAAAGATTTTGGCCCCTGGTTTTCGCGTCGGTTATGTTTTGGCTCCGCCAGCTATTCGCGACAAGATGGTGCTGGCTAACGAATCGGCGCTACTTTGCCCTAGTTCATTCAGCCAGATGATGATCAGTGAATATTTGGCGACCGCAGACTGGCAGAAGCAGATTGACACCTTCAGAGGCGTTTATCGCGAACGTCGCGATGCGGCGCTTCAAGCCATGCACGACTATTTGCCAAATGTTCGCACCACAAAGCCAAACGGCGGGTTCTATTTGTGGCTCACCTTGCCGAAGGGCATCGACTCAAAGGCTATGTTGCCGTTAGCGGTCAAAGAGCTCGTGGCATACACGCCGGGCACCGCGTTCTTTGGCAACGGCACGGGTCAAGGCAACCTACGCATCAGCTTTAGCTACCCAACCCCCGATAACATCAAACTAGGCATCAAGCGTTTGGCAACTGTGATCAACTTGCAGACTGAACTGCTTGACACTTTTGGTCCTAAAGGAGGGCGCGAGTGATTCCGAAGCAGCACACCTCAGACAAGCTGGTCATTCAACTTCTTGCCGGTGGAATCTCACACGAACGCGACATCTCACTCAAATCTGCACGTCGCGTCGCCGATGCCCTCACTGAGCAGGGCGCCTCTGTAATCATTCGCGAACCCGATGGTCACCTACTTGAATACATCGAGACCGATAAGCCAGACGTAATCTGGCCAGTTTTGCACGGCGCAACCGGCGAGGATGGCGCCCTGCGCGACATCCTGGCCCTCACAGGCGTGCCATTCATAGGCGCTGGTGCTGAGGCGGCGCGTTTGTCTTGGGACAAATCCATTGCCAAAACTTTAGTTTCGCGCATCGGCATTCAGACCCCAGTCTCAGTAACTTTGCCGAAAGAGGCTTTTCGCGAGTTAGATGCTGAAGCGATTCTAAAAATAGTTTCTAATTCTATTGCCCTGCCTCTGATTGTGAAGCCAGCCCGCAGTGGCTCTGCTCAGGGTGTAACCGTGGTTCGCGACGTGAACGATCTTTCAAAAGCAATGATCGACGCCTATGTCTATTGCGACGTGGTGATCATTGAACGTTTGATTGAGGGCATTGAGCTTGCCGTTTCGGTCATTGACCTCGGAGCTGGCGCCATCGCGTTGCCTGCCGTAGAGATTGAGCCGGTAGTGGGCAACTTTGGATTCGAAGAGCGTTACACCGCCGGCGAAACAAACTATTTTGTGCCAGCCCGCATGTCTGCGAGTCTTTCAGAGCGTGTAGCTAAGGTTGCCATCGACGCCCACGAGCTACTGGGGCTTCGTCACATGTCACGCATCGACATGATCGTTGACGAGAGTGAAACAATCTGGTTCCTCGAGGCCAATGTGCAACCTGGTTTGACTGAGACTTCACTTTTGCCGCTTTCAGTTCTTGCAGCAAAGCAAACTCTTGGCGAAACCTACTATTCGCTAGCCGTAGCAGCCCACCGCGGTCGCGGCTAAGTTATTAGGTTTCGACGCCCAAGAGGCTTTGGGCTAGTCGCCTAATTCTCGGTTCCGGCAGCTTCTTGGCCCATTTCGGCCAAAATGCGCTTTAGGTCAACCAAGTTCGCAAAGTCAATGACGATTTGACCCTTCGCCTTCGCCAATTGAATCTTTACTGGTGTGTTCAGCGAGTCTGAGAGCTTTTCAGCCATCGACTTGAACAGGTCTTGACGTGCACCCGGCTTCACGGTGACTGTTTTTGTGGTTTTAGCTGGCTTATCAATAGCCACAAGCTCTTCGAGTGCGCGCACTGACAAGCCCTCGTTGATGGCTTTGTTCGCGTAATAGGTCATTCGCTCTTCAGAGACGCTCAGAACGGCTCTAGCGTGCCCAGCCGACAAAACACCCGCTGCGACCTTGCGCTGCACTTCTACGGGCAATTTGAGCAGTCTGATGGTGTTTGTGATGAGTGGGCGTGAGCGTCCGATGCGACTTGCAAGTTCATCCTGGGTGATTCCGAAGTCTTCGAGAAGCTGCTGATAGGCGCTAGCTTCTTCGAGTGGGTTCAGCTGACTGCGGTGAAGGTTCTCGAGCAACGCGTCTCGAAGCATGTTCTCGTCGGCTGTTTCGCGAATCACCGCCGGGATCTTTTCGCGACCGGCCTCCTTCGAGGCACGAAGGCGACGCTCACCCATGATGAGTTCATAAGTTGGCTTGCCGTTTTGTTCACCAAGTGAACGAACCACGATCGGCTGAAGCACGCCGATTTCACGAATCGAGTGAACTAGTTCAGCAAAAGCCTCAGGCTCAAAAACTGAGCGTGGCTGCTTGGCATTGGGAACGATCGAATTGACGTCTAGGTGACCGAAGCGGGCGCCCGGCACAGCGACCAAGTTGTCGGCCTGATTTGCGGTGTTGTCTGAGGCACTGAAGAAAGCGTCACTCGGGCGCTCCCCCGGTGTTGTAGATGTCGGAATCAACGCACCGATGCCGCGGCCTAGGCCACCCTTTTTCTCAGCCATGTTAGACGTCCTTATTTGCTAGTTCGATTGCAGCTTCAAGATATGCGATTGCACCCGAAGAGTTCTTGTCATAGGTCAGCACTGTCTGCTGATAGCTCGGAGCTTCTGAAACGCGAACCGCTCGCGGAATGACAGCGTTGAGGGTTTCGTTTGAGAAGTGGTTGCGAACCTCTTCGGCCACCTGGGTTGAGAGTCTGGTTCGAGAGTCAAACATGGTGAGCAAGATCGTGCTCAGTTTTAGCTTTGGGTTGATGCTCTGCTTTATTCGGTCGACCGAACCCAGAAGCTGACTCAAACCTTCGAGCGCATAGTATTCACACTGAATCGGAATCAGCACCTCAAGAGCCGCTGCAAATGCATTCACCGTGAGCAAGCCCAAGCTCGGAGGGCAGTCGATAAAAACATAGTCAGGGCAATACTCCGCTGGCACGGTGTCTAGAAACTCTGAAAGTGCGCGACGAAGACGGTAGCGCTGATCTGCCTCGGCGAAGTTTGTGAAGAGTTCCATCTCTGCCGCCGCCAAGTCGATGGTTGCTGGCAGGCAGTAAAGGTTCGCCACGGTAGAGCTTTGCTTGATTGCCTGAGACATTGGCAGATCGCCAATCAGCACTTCATAAGCTCCGGCGACACCCTGATGGTGTTCGACACCCAGAGCGGTTGATGCGTTGCCTTGTGGGTCGAGGTCGATAACTAAAACTGTTAGGCCCTTTATGGCCAAAGCTGCAGCGATGTTCACAGCGGTCGTGGTTTTGCCCACGCCACCCTTTTGGTTTGAAACCGTGAAGATTCGCGTCGCCTTTGGCTTCTTCACCGAAGTCGCATTGGCGATCTGCAGTCGCTGGTTGCTATCAGCTAGTTCATTAGCGAGCGGAGTATCTGAGGGGTTCGAATCAAATTGTTTCACGTGAAACCTTCTCGGTTGGCTTTTCGGTGTTAGAGATCCAGCCCGAAGGAGCTTGGCTCTTCTCAACTCTCGAGTTCGGGTAGCC
>CANFKN010000054.1 GCA_947447385.1 Microbacteriaceae bacterium | reverse complement strand
GCCAACGCCGAGCGTCTTCAAGCGAGTGAGTTGTGCGGTTACCCCGTCGAAGTTGCCGCCAGGGCTGAACTGGCGCACGTTCACTTCATAGATTGTGGCCGAGGCTGCCCAGCTCGGAGTGTTCTGCGCGGGCGCCGTTACGGCTTGGCTAGCCTGTGGCTGCAGGCTGAGGGTGAGAACCAATGAGGCTGCAAGTGCCAACCCCAGGGCGCCGAACTTCGTGCCTCGAAAACCTTTGGTTGCGTGCGCGTCTTTGCTCATACAACTACTTTGGCACATCGCGGTTCGGCAATGTTAGTTTTGCTGGGCAATGTTAGTTTTGCTGGGCCATGCTAGTTTTGCCGAACCAGTTCTGCCACGCCGAACTAATTTTTGTCGAGTTTGTCACGCTTGGTCAAAGCAAGCACCGTGACCGAGGCCAAAATTAGGGCCAAGAAAATTAGGCTGACTGTGTTCGTGCCCAGACCTAAACCACCATCAACTGGATCTTGCGCCAACAAGTCGCCGAGGTTGGCGCCCAACGGGCGAGTCAAAATATAAGCCGCCCAGAATGCTGCGATAGACGAAATGACTTTGAATCGGTTGAGCAACGCAACCGTGGCAATTGCCGCCAAGAACAAGATAAGAGGAATCAAGAAACCATCGTTCATCACCTCTGAAAGCTGGTCACCAGCTGAGGTGCCTAGGGCAAAGGTGAACAAAATAGCCAACCAATAATAGGCCTCTCGCTTGGGCGTGTTGATGCTTTTCATGGCGAGGGTCTTCTCGGCGCGATACCAAACCACGAATGTGCCTAACAACAAAGCGCTAAACAAAAGGGTTGTGACCCACAGCTCGACGCCATAGATGTCGTGCAGTGCATCGGTGATCTGTGTTCCCGCAACGCTAATTACGACGATTGCTGACCAATAAATAGCCGGAACATATTTTTTAGTCGCAAACTGAGCAGCTAAAACTAATAGCAAGACGCCAAAAGAAATTGCGCAAACGAAGAGCGATGCATGCCGCGTGAGAATGTGCAGGTCTTTGTGAAAGTAGGTTGTAAGAAAGTCAGCGAACGTCTCACCAACCGTCGTTGCGAGCACCTTAATTAGCCAAAAATATGCTGTAACAGCGGGAACCTTAACAAGCATTTGTTTTAGCAATTCTGGCTGCGAAGTTTTCTTCTGAGTCATGAAGTAAACGCTAACCAAGAAGGCTGGTTAAACCCTGAAGAAAAACATCTTTGACACGCCGACAATATGTTGCACAAGAGGTTTTGCTGAGAGTATTCTGTGAATTGTTGAAAGTAAGGGATTGCTGTCAATAACTACTAGGGGATGGTCCAAAATGCGCAAGCAGAACAGCTGTGGTCACAAGAAATCGGCTATTAAGTCGGTTGGTCGATCATTCTTGCGCTGGGAATCTCTAGCTGCCGAAAGCGCTGAGCTTGGCCACATCAAGTGCAACACCTGCAAACTTTTGGCGATTATCGAAAACATGGCTGAACCTACTGGCTCTGGCGTAGTGAAATATTCGACAAAGCGTGCCGAAGTTGCCGCTTTTGAAGGCTTTGACGAGCCAGAAATCGCCATCGCAGCCTAATCTCACACTCATTTCTCAAGCATCAGCTTGTAGCCTATTACTATGCGATTTTCTTGGCATTCGTCTCTTAAAGCGGTAGGCACAATTGTGCTCTCGGCAGCATTAGCGTTTTCGTCATCGCTCACATCTTTTGCGGTTTCGCCGGGCGTTGCCGACGCTGTGCTTCTAACTGATGCTTTTTCAGACAACCAAACCTCAATCACATTGGTTTGGGAGGCGCCTTCAGACAACGGCACTGCCATCACCGGTTATGCGGTTCTCGAGCGGCAGGGCGTGGCGCCGTTCGCTTTGGTCAGCGACGAGGTTCTAGCCGCTGACCCGCTAGCTACGACATTCACTTTGGCAGGCCTCACCGCGGGCACAAGTTATGACTTTAAAGTTGCGGCTCTGAGTGCCGCAGGTGACTTGTCTGACCTGACCACCTTCAACTTTTCAAATGTTGAAACTGTGACGACCCAGTCAGACGTGCCAGCAAAGCCGACGTCACCAAATGTCACAGCTTCGACAACTACCTCGCTAACGGTCGGCTGGTCGCCAGTGACTCAAACTGGCGGCAGCGCGATTGTCGATTATGTTTTGGGCTTTAGAGCTGTGGGTGATGCGAACTTCACAACCACCACGCTCGCTGCCCTATTTTCGAGCAACACCTTCTCTGGTTTGCAACCAGACACTGAATATGAAGTGACACTGACCGCAGAGAACGTCAATGGCGCTGGGCCGACCTCAGATTCGCTTTTCGTTCGCACAGACATCGATGCTGCTGCTGCTGCTGACTCGGTCGTGGTCTCTTCAGTCGATGCAAGCGTTTCAGGCACAGTTTCGAATGTGACCTTGCGTTGGTCGGCTCCTAGCAATGGTGGCGCGGCGATCACTGGCTATGCAGTGCAGTTGAAAGCCACCGCTGATGCAGGCTGGTCTGATGCGAACCTGGTCATCGCCTCAAACGCAACAAGCGTGACATTTGATGCGGCCGCGAAAGCAGCCGACGCTGCCCTGGTCGACGCCATTGACGCAGCCGTGCAACTCGATGAGAACTATGTCATGAGCCCTGCCGATCAAGCCACCTTTATTGCGGCTCAAAAATCTGCTTTCGTTCTTGCCGATTATCAGTTTCAAATCGCCGCACTGAATAGCGCAGCACCTTTGGCCGCGGTTGCTAACTTCTCCGATCCGATTTCTTTCGCACTGCCTCAAGCTCTTGCAATTAGTTCGGCAACCGCGGCGTCGAACTCAAGCGTTATTCTCGCGTGGGCTGCCCCGACCGTGATTATGAACTCAGCAACTACGGGTTATGCAGTTCGCTATCGTCAAACCGGCTCGATCGACTGGGTCAATTATGTTGGGGCGATAACAACGGCGACCGCAACAATTTCTGGTTTGACGGCTTCAACCGACTATGAGTTTCAGGCCGCAACAATCAACGGCTTAGGCCAAGGCGCGTTTGGTGCTACAGCGACTGCTAAGACTCTCGTGGGCATTGTCACCGCCGCCCCAGATGCCGTGGCGGTCACCTCGAGCTCTGCCACTGGCACTTCAGTCACAATCAACTTCACCGCCCCGCCAGCCCACAACTCGGCAATCACTGGCTATGTGATGCAATATCGTGCGGTTGGCGCTGGCACTTGGGTCACCGCCCCAAACCTCTTAGCTTCTGCAGTGTCTGCAAACATCACTGGTCTAACGCCAGGCACGAACTATGAGTTCAAAATTGCGGCACTGAATGGTGTTGCGACTTCAGCTGGAACAGCAAATTGGATGACCCCAGTTGCCGTCACAACCTTGAATTATGCAACAGCCCCAGTTTTTGGTGCTGCCACCGCAACCCCAACCTCGATTCAAGTTTCATGGGGTGTTAGCTCAGCCAACGGTGGTTCGGCCGTGACCGGTTATTCGCTCGGCTATCGCGTGGTGGGTGCTGCCAGCTGGACTCTCGTTTCACCGGGCAACGTATTGACCTACCAGGTGACAGGGCTGCCAAGCTCAACGAACTTTGAGTTTCAGATTGCAGCCATCAACGGTGTGGGCACTGGCGCCTATTCAGCCGCGACACCCGCAGCCACCCAAGCTGCGCCGGTTGTGAAACCCACCCCTGTGACCATTTTGTTTGCTCTCAACTCGGCTGTTCTCACCGCAGCCTCACAGAAGTCAATCAAGGCTTGGGCGGCCAAGGTTACCAAGAATACACAGATCACCCTCGATGGTTATGCGGCTGGCACCACAGTCAAAAAGGTGAAAGCCGACTCGGCAGCAGCAGCGATCGCCAAAGCACGCGCGACAGCAGTTGCAAAATATCTCAAGACTTTAGGTTGGGCTTCGTCAAAGATTGTGGGGCACGGCGCAGCCACCCCTGCAAGCAAGACTGACCCAAACAAAAACCGCAGAGTGGTGCTTTCGGTTAAATAACCGACCCGCTGCAGCTCAAACTAGAAAATCTGTTCACATAGTTACCAAATGGTGTCGAATGTTTGTTTTTTGTTAACCAAAATAACTAACGCAGTTTAATCTTGGGATGCTTCGATTGGAATACTCGAAGCGAGTAATCTAAGGAGAAAAATTGCTTAACAAGAAGATCGTTAGTGCAGTAGCCGGTTTGGCAACTGTCGCCTCAATCGCGCTTGCTGGCCCAGCCGCATTCGCAAGCAACAGCCTAACCGCTGGTGGTTCATCTTTCGCTGGTGGAATGCTCAAGGCTTGTGCCGCTGAGTGGAGCCACAATGGTGACACAGTCACCTACACCTCAAGCAGCTCAGGCACCGGCCGCAGCAGCTTTAACAGCGGCTCATTTGACTTTGGTGCGGCTGACGCACCTTATGGCGCAGCTGACCGCAAGCCTGTTGACACCCTTTATGTTCCTCTAGTTGCCGGCCCGATTGCAATTGCCTACAACGTTCCAGGTGTCGCAAACCTAAACCTAACTCCATCAGTTCTTGGCAAGATCTTGAAGGGCACCATCACCAAGTGGAACCACTCGGCGATCAAGGCTCTAAACACTTCAGTTACTCTGCCAGCAACTGACATCACCGTGGTTTACCGCAACACCACCTCAGGCACCACTGAGAACTTCACCAACTACCTAGCTCAGAACGCTGCTGCTGGTTGGGTCAAGAACTCATCATTTGCAACTGCTGGTGGTTACACCGGTTCAGGCTCAGTTGGCAAGGCTGCGTCGGTTGACGTTGTGAACTACATCAAAGACAACACCGGCACCATCGGTTATGCAGACCTCAAAGACACCCTGTCAAGCAACCTAAAGTTCGCTGCTGTCAAGAACGGTGCTGGCCAGTTCGTCAAGCCAAGCTCAAAGACCGCTGGTCTGTTCATTGCTGCTCAGGGCGTTCACGTTGCTAACAACGGTCTAGTGAACATCGACTACAAGGCAAACGTCAAGGGCGCTTACAACGTGTCACTAATCACCTACGGCCTAGCTCACTCAAGCAAGCACGCTAAGGGCGCAACCGTCAAGGCATTCTTTGGTTACGTTGTAAACAGCTGTGCTCCTGCAAAGCAGACCACTCTTGGTTATGTTGCTCTTTCAGGCGCAATCAAGGCTAAGGCTCAGCAGCTAATCGCTCTAGTCAAGTAATAATCTCTGCATAAAAGTCGGGTCTCACCTTCCTGGTGGGGCCCGATTTTTTTGCTCGGATGCCCTCCGGCAAACCCTCGCTCACTGTTTACGAAACGTTAATCGTCTTTGTCGTTGGCTGAAACCTTGGCTATTTATAGTTTGTTCATGAGCTTAAGAGTGGCAGTTGTTAGTGAGTCGTTCTTGCCGTCAATCAACGGTGTGACGAACTCGGTCGTGCGCGTTTTAGAGACTTTTAAGCAGCACAACTTCGAAGCTATGGTGATCGCTCCAACCGCCCCGACCGAGAAGCACCTCGGTTTCAATTTGGTTCGCTCAGCCTCTGTGCCCTTTATGCAGTTTCCGGTGGCCGTGCCAGGCCCTTTCTTGCAGGCACAGTTAGAAGATTTTCGACCAGACGTGATTCACGTCGCCTCGCCATTCATGCTCGGGGGTCAGGCCATTGCTGCTGCCGAACGCATGGGGGTTCCCTCGGTTGCCATTTATCAGACCGACATTTCGGGCTACATGCAGCGCTATAACTTGAAGTTTGCTCGCCCAATGGTTGACCGCCTGATTGCAGCGATTCACCAGCCAGCAACGATGAACCTTGCGCCAACCCCAGAGACCGCGGGTTATCTTGAGCGCCTCGGCGTCGGCAATGTGCACGTCTGGGGCCGCGGCGTTGACCTTGACTTGTTTCACCCAAACCGTCGCGTCGAGGCAGACGCTCAAACTCTTCGGGCACGCGTGCAGGGGCAAGCCAAAGTTGCTAAGCAGGCCGCTAACACCACCGAACCAGTGGTCATTGGCTTCGTGGGCCGCTTAGCGCCAGAGAAGCAGGTGCAGCGCCTCTCTGAACTGTTTGGCATCGAGAACGCCGCATTCTTGGTGGTCGGCGACGGGCCTGAGCGTGCCCGCCTTGAAGCTGAGTTCGCAGGCCGCCCAGTAACGTTTGCTGGACGCCTGTCTGGTCTCGAGCTCGCAGCCGCATATGCGGCCATCGACATTTTTGTGCACTTTGGCACCGAAGAGACTTTTGGTCAGACGATTCAAGAAGCTCAGGCAGCTGGCCTCGCGGTCGTGGCACCTGCAGCGGGTGGCCCAAGGTTCTTGATTGAAGACGGCGTGAGCGGCAAGCTGGCAGAGCCATTCGCAAAGCACGGTTTCACGCAAATCGTTGCCGACCTTGTTGCCGACGCAGATCTGCGTTCCAAGCTAGGCGAAGGTGCACGCCGCGCAGTTATCAAAAAGTCTTGGCAGGCAAACAACGCCAAACTTCTAGAGTTCTACAATGAAGCGATAACACTCAATACGGTCAAACGTGCCGGCGCTTCAAAGAAGGCTCTAAAGATTGAACTGGTTTAACGCTGACGCGATCATCGCCAACCTCGGCAACTTTGCCGTTTGGGGCGTTGCCATCATCATCTTTTTTGAAACTGCAACAATTCTTGGCTCATTCTTGCCGGGTGACTCACTGTTGTTTTTGCTTGGCCTAAGCCTTGCGACGATTGCGAATCTCGAGAAGTTTCCTTTTGCTTTCGCCCTGATCATCGTGTTTATCGCAGCCGTGAGCGGTTCTGAGGTTGGATTTTGGTTGGGCAAGCGATTTGGCCCACACCTTTTCGAGCGACGTTCAACCTGGTTTTTCAACGCTAAAACAGTTGACCGCACCCAAGAGTTCTTCAATCGATATGGCGCGAGGGCAATCATTCTTGCCCGCTTCGTGCCAGTGCTTCGCGCGCTTGTGCCAATGTTTGTTGGCATCAGCCATTTCGAATGGAGGCGCTTTTTGCGCTACAACCTCATCGGCGGCTTCGGGTGGGTTGTCGGCGTGATGAACCTCGGCTATTGGCTCGGCCAAGTCACGTGGGTGCACCAAAACGTTGAGGTCGTTGTGCTCGGGTTTGTTGTGCTTTCTTCGCTGCCGTTCCCGATCGAGCTACTCGGCAATTACTTGCGGCGCCGAAGGGCATCCTCGCAGAATTAGGCGGCCAGCACTGAGCTAGGCGGCCAAGACCACCGAGAAGGTTTCAAAGGCCTCGTGGTTGATGCGAGTGAACGACGGATACTTAGGCAAGAAGCCATCACCCGACGACTTGCGCGAAATGCGGCGTTTGAAGAATGGCATGACATAGATGCCGATCCACTTCATAGTTTCGCGAATCGAACGGCTCAGGTCTGACGCCGGCTCGAGCTTGGCCTCAGGCATGCGATAGTCGAGGTTCATAAGCTCAGCTGCACGGTTGGCAACTTTGATGTGGCCGTGACCCGAGAAGTGCACCATGTCGTCAGCCCAGTAGCGCAGGTCGCGCAATTCGCTAATGCCATGAATGTCTATTACTTTGATGCCCAGCTCAGCCGCGCTGCGTTCAATCAGAGCAGTGATGCGGTTGGCGCGGGCAGCCATCGGGCTAAATACTCGCAGGTGAACCGGGTTCATGATGTTCGCAACCACAACTTTGGCTCCGCTGGCCTGAATGCGCATCAAACCCTCGCGATAAACTCGCTCAAGTTCGGGCAACTTCTTGGCTTTGGTCATGATGTCGTTTGCGCCGGCCATAACCGTAATGAAATCTGGGTTTAAGGCAAGGGCAGCGTCAAGTTGAGTTGTCATGATTTTGCGAAGTTTGGTGCCGCGAATCGCAAAGTTTGCATAGTGAAACTTGTGCCCACGAGCTTCAGCCTGAATAGTCAAAAGGGTGGCCAAACGGTCAGTCCAGCCACAGCCCTCGCGGTTATCAAACCACTCGAAGGCGAAATCGCCTAGCCCTTCAGAAAGGGAGTCCCCGATTGCAACATAGT
>CANFKN010000053.1 GCA_947447385.1 Microbacteriaceae bacterium | reverse complement strand
GCTGTGGTTGCGATTTCGGGAATCGCCTCGGCTTGGGTGCGCATTGCCAACTGGCAAAACCTTTTCACTGCTTATGGCCTCATCGTCACTCTCAAACTCGCGGTGTTGATTGTGCTCGGTGCCTTCGGTGCTTTCTATCGTTTGCGCATTTTGCGAGGCTCAGCCAGCAAGATGGTCTTGTTGATAAAGCTTGCAGTTTATGAGCTGGCATTCATGGGCTTGGCATTTGGCTTGGCTACCGCATTGGCCCGCACCCCACCGCCGGCCGAGCCAAACCTCAGCACCTACACCACGCCCGCGCAAATTCTCACTGGTGAGCTGCTGCCACCTGAGCTCACTTTTAGCCGCTACTTCACTGAATACAAGATCGACTTGATTTGGGCGCTCGTGGCTGTTGTGGGCGTCTTTCTCTATTGGGCAGGCTATGCCAAGCTTCGCGGGCGCGGCGACGAATGGCCGATCTCAAGAGCCATCTCTTTCACGGCCGGCATGCTGCTACTTTTCTACATCACATCAGGCCCACTCAATGTTTATGAACAGTTTCTGTTCAGCACTCACATGATGGCGCACATGTTGCTAACGATGGGTGTTCCGCTATTCTTGGTGCCGGCCGGGCCGGTCACATTGCTCATGCGTTCATTTGAAAAGCGCACGGATTCTTCGCGAGGCCCACGCGACTGGGTTCTGTGGGCGGTGCACACAAAATATGCGCAGCTGATTTCAAACCCGCTTTTCGCCGGAATCAACTTTGCGGTTTCATTGGTGGTCTTTTATTACACACCGCTTTTCAACTGGGCAACTCGCGAACACATCGGGCACGAGTGGATGACCGTTCACTTTTTGATCACCGGTTATCTCTTTATTCAAGCTCTCATTGGCATTGATCCTGGCCCTGCAAAAATGGCTTACCCGATTCGCCTCATGTTGCTGATTGGCACACTGGCCTTTCACGCCTTCTTTGGGCTGGCACTGATGACCGGCAACGGTCTTTTGCTCGCTGACTGGTTTGGCGCAATGGGTCGCACGTGGGGGCAATCGCCAATCGAAGACCAGCAGACAGGTGGAGCGATTGCCTGGGGCATTGGCGAACTGCCGGCAGCGGCTTTGACACTAATCGTTTCAATTCAGTGGGCAAGATCTGACGCTCGTGAGTCAAAACGTCTCGATCGTCAAAGTGACCGAAGTGGCAACCAAGATTTGCAGGACTATAACGATATGCTTGCTCGTCTAAACAAACGTGGCGAGGGGCGCTAGCTTGCAAGAAATCAACCTTTCTGATGAACAGCAAAAACTGTTTGATTACATCGAAGGCAGCGAGTCAAACATCTTCGTAACCGGTCGCGCTGGCACCGGCAAGTCAACGCTGCTCAACCACCTAATCGCTAACACCAAGAAAAAAGTTGTAGTTTGTGCGCCAACTGGTGTGGCCGCCCTCAATGTCGGTGGCACAACGATTCACAGCCTCTTTGGTTTTCCGTTTGGGGTGCTTGGCACTCAAGACATTCGTCGCCACATGAACTCGCGCGTGCGCGAGGTGCTCAAAGCAATTGACGTGCTTGTCATCGATGAAGTTTCAATGGTCAACGCAGACCTCATGGATGCAATCAGCACCGCTCTCGGCATCGCCAAAGGTCGAGCTAAGCAACCATTTGGCGGCGCTCAAGTCGTAATGTTTGGCGACCCATATCAACTCGCTCCAGTGCCCGGCAGCGCGGCTGAAGAACGCGCTCACATGGCCGAGAACTATCAGAGCCACTGGTTCTTCGACGCCCACGTTTGGCGTGAAACTTCGCTAGAGCGTTTTGAACTCAGCGAGATCTTTCGCCAAAAAGACGAAGAGTTCAAACATATTCTCAACGCTATTCGCGAAGGCAACTGCACTGCAGAGATGCTCGACTACCTAAACCAGCGAGGCAATAGGTTTCCGCCACACCCTGACGTGATTCGTTTAGCCACCATCAACGCTTCGGTCGATCGGGTTAACCGTCATCGCATGGAGCAAATTGCCGAAGCTCCAACCGAGTTTCATGCCGTTTATAGCGAAGAAGACCTCAAGCACTTCGGCAAAGCTTTGCCAGCCGAACCTGTTTTGCAACTAAAGGTCGGCGCACAGGTTATGTTCATCAAGAACGACGACGTGAAACGCACCGCTGCCGGTGCAGCTGTGCGACGTTGGGTGAACGGCACGATTGGCACGGTCGTGGCGCTGCCGAAGGGCGGCGGCGTCATTGTTGAGGTCGACGGTGAGCGCCTCGAAGTCGAACCAGCCACCTGGGAGAAAGTTCGTTATGAACTCAAGTCAGAGTTTGACGAAGCTTCGGGTCGTTTCAAAGAAGTGCTAGAGGCCGTGCCACTTGCCGAGTTTCAGCAGATTCCGTTGCGCCTAGCTTGGGCCGTGACGATTCACAAATCACAAGGCCAGACCTATGACGAGGTTGTGATCGACTTGGGCAGCGGCGCATTCAGCGCGGGTCAAACCTACGTTGCACTGAGCCGCGTGCGATCACTAGAAGGTCTCTATCTGACGCGCGCAATCCAGCTGCGAGACATCATGGTTGACGATAACGTGCTGCGGTTCATGGCCGGGTCAAAACAGTGGAGTTCAAGCGCGCCAGACGCGATGTTCTAACAGAAATTTCTAAAGCCGGTTTCTAACGTGGGCTTTGCGACAACCACCAGTTAACTGCGTCTGGCCAACGAGCCGCCCAGTATTTCTCTTGGTGACCGGTGCCCGCATAGATGCGTGCTTCAAAGTCGCGGTCGCGCATCCACGAACGCTTTTCAAGGCGAGCGATTGCTTCATAGTGAAACAGCGGGTAGGCAGCGTCAAGTTCGATGTTGCCGCTGTCGAGCCAGAGTCGATGGCCAGAACCCACCTCAGGCAACGCATCAATTAGTGCTGCCACAGCAGCTGACTCACCAAAAGGCCAGTGCGTCGAAAACGCGAGAGCGGTGCCAAAAACATTCGGCAGCAAACCGAGACCATAGATGCTGGCCAAACCGCCCATGCTTGAACCGGCAATCGCGGTGCGGCTAGGGTCAAGTTCAACGCCAAAACGTTTTGAAATCTCGGGCAATACCTGATTGGCCAAGAAGTTTTGATATTCGACGCTCGTGCTGACCATGACTTCAGGTCGAACTTCGGCGGGAATAGTCATGAAAACATCGGGAACAACTGCAGCAATCGACGCAGGGGCGAGTTCGTTATAGCGACTGGTGGTTTCGCCGGTGTAAACCCCGACCACAATCGGCAATAACTCAGCGGTGACTAGGCCGCCCTCGAGCGAATCGACAATGCCCCAGTTTTGACCGTTCCAGGTTTGTTCACGAGGCAAAAGCAGGTTTCCGCCATCATGCATGACAAGAATTGGGGTAATAGCCGAAACTCTTTCTGGCAACGCCACATCAATACGATGGGTACCCAAAACAAAACTAGATAACCTTAACTCAGTGCTCTTGCCGCCGGGGTTTTGTTCATTCATGTGAACATCTTTGCACGGCCAAGCAGTTGCGGCACAGAAGGCGATGCGATTCAAATGCGAAAACTTGGCAGATTTGTCACCAACCACAGCAAGTGGGTTTTGTTCGGCCTTGCCGCACTCATTTTGGCAAGCACCTTTTGGGGCTTTCAGGCATTCAGTGGGCTGAAGGCTGGCGGTTATGACGACCCGGGTGCAGACTCTGGTCGAGTCAATCAGCTTCTAAAAACCGAGTTCTCGCAGCACGTTGCCGAAATCGTGATCATTGCCGATTTCAACGATGATGTTGAAGCGCCCGCCAGCGTAGAGACTGCCACAAAACTTGTCACCTATCTAAAAAACACAGACGGTGTCGTTGGTGTGAGCTCTTATTACACGTCAACGCCACACGCACCTGCGCTTCGCTCCATCGATGGCAAGGCGGCATACTTCTTTGTTGATCTGACCAGCGATGAAAAGCGACAGTCAGCAATCGCGCAAGATCTGATGGACCACTTCGATGTCACGGCAAACAAAACGCAGGCCTATTCAAATGCCAAAATCTATGTTGCTGGTTGGTCATCGGTCGGTTCTGAAATCAATGGCGAAATATCTTCGGGATTAGCCACTGCTGAATCAATTGCGATTCCGGTGACGATAATCCTCTTGATTTTTGTTTTCGGCTCGCTCGTTGCATCAGGCTTGCCGTTCTTGGTTGCAGGAATTTCGATTCTCGGCAGTTTCTTTTTTATCTGGGTTTCAACGCAGCTAACCGACACTTCGGTGTTCGCGGTGAACCTAGTGACAGGTCTGGGGCTTGGTCTTGGCATTGATTATGCACTGTTAATCGTCAATCGATATCGCGAAGAGCGCGCGCGTGGCTTGGCGACCCGAGAAGCAGTTGTTGAAACCGTCGCCACTGCTGGGCGCACGGTGTTCTTTAGTGGCGTGACGGTTGCCGTTGTGATGCTCGGGCTAGGGTTTTTTCCGCAGTACTTCTTGCGTTCGTTCGCTGTCGGCGGTGTGAGTTCAGTTCTGCTGGCCGTCGTTGGTGCCGTTGTGGTCTTGCCGGCATTCATCAATCTTCTAGGTGACAAAGTTGATAAGGGCAAAGTGTTGCGCGGTCAACTCACGCCAAAAGATCACGGAATCTGGTCTTCGATTGCTCGTTTTGTGATGCGCAGGCCGTTGCCGGTGCTTTTTGTAGTTCTGCTCGGTCTCGGCAGCCTGTTGAGCTTGGCGAATAATGTCACTTGGGGTCAGGTTGACGACCGCATTTTGCCAAAGACAGACCGCGTCGTTGTTGCCTCTGACATCATGCGCACTCGATTCGAAGGTCGCGAAACTAGCCCATATCAGGTCATTGCCAAGGGAGCGTCAGAGTCTCAAATCGCTGACTACACAATCGCGCTTTCAAAGCTCGACCACATCAAGCGCGTGCAGAGCACCGCGGGCATTGCTCAAGATGGCGTTCTTGACCCAGGCTATGCAAGCGTTTTTGCCGACTACAAGCAGGGCGACTACCAGCAGATTCAAGCGATTGGTGACGTCGAACCGCGTGCGATCGATGGCGTGAATCTAGTGGGCGAGATTCGCAAATTGCCGAATAGTTTCGGTGAGGTTTGGGTTGGTGGCAGCGCCGCTCTCTATGGTGACTCAATGGCGGGCATTAGCAACACGTTGCCTTGGGTAGCACTGTGGATCATCATCGCCACACTGCTACTGCTGTTCCTGTTCACCGGTTCAGTCATTTTGCCAATCAAGGCAGTTTTGCTCAACATGGTTTCACTAGGCGCAACTATTGGCTTCTTGACTTGGGTGTTCTTAGACGGCAACCTCAAGTGGTTGATTGGCGATTTCAACGTCACCGGCACGCTCGACAGTTCGAGCATGGTGCTAGTAGCCGTGATTGCATTCGGCTTGTCGATGGACTACGAACTGTTCTTGCTAAGCCGCATTAAAGAGCAACACGATGCGGGCCTCAGCACAACTGAATCAGTTTCGGTCGGTCTTCAGCGCTCGGGCCGAATCATCACAACGGCAGCCTTCGTTTTGGCTGTTAGCTTCTTTGCGTTCGTGATGATCGACGTCAGCATTATGAAGATGCTTGGCCTCGGCGTAGCTTTTGCCATCTTGCTAGATGCCACTATCGTTCGAGCGCTGCTCGTGCCGGCACTTATGAGACTCTTCGGAGACCTAAACTGGTGGGCTCCGGCGTGGATGACCCGCATCTATAAGAAACTGGGATTAGGCCACTAAGGCAGAACCGGTTTAGATCCAGCCCAAACGGTGGCGAACTACATAAACCTGGTGAAGTTCGCGCTCGCCGAGAGTGTCACCGCAAACCTCAACCGCGATTGCCAGCAAAGCACGAGCGCTAGCCTCTAGTGGCAACTGTTGAGCGATCTCAATTCGCTCGCCAATCTCGGGGTATTGCAATTCGAAGCGGCGATAACGGCTGAAGTTGTCTCTTGTTGCTTCAGTGCCTTCAACCGCCTCAGAGTTTTCGCGAACCAAGCCCAGCAGGTTGTTTATCGCCCAGCTTCGAATGTGTTGCCCAGCAATGAGTTGCTCGCCTCGACGTGCGCGGCCAACACCAATCAACAGTTGGCACAAAAACAGCTCGAAGTCGCGTTTCGGGTTTGGGGTCTCGGGCGCTGTCTTGGCGGCGATTGCCTCCATGCGCTGTTGCAGATTGCACTTATCGAGTGCAACCGCAAAACCTTTAGCTGAGGCAATCTCAAGCTCAGAGTCTTGAAAAACGGCAAACTCGAGCACGAGCCCGTCTTCATAAACCACTTTCAAACCGTGGTCGGTTTCTCGAACTGCGATCGCGATCTCTTCGAATCGAGGCAACCATTCAAGGTTTTGACGCAGCCCTTCAGCTGAGCCATTCTTGCTGATTACAAAAAAGTCGTGGTCGCTCCACTCGTCAGCACGGTCTATCTCGGCGGCTGAACCTAAGAAAACCAGGCCGATGGCATCTGGGTTGGCATCAAGCTTGTCGCGCATTTGCTGCTGATAGCTTAGGAATTTTTCGATGCTGAAAGTTGCAGACATTGCTACCTCTAATGAGTTCGGGTAGGTCTCGCTCGCGCCTTGGTGCAGAACCAAGTGATTACGTCGAAAGCCGGCTTATTTGTGGTTCTCGTGGCCCTCGGTCGATTGCGGCTCTTGAGAGTGCAAATCGGCTTTGATGCGAACTGATAGTTTTCGCATGAGTTTCACGAAGGTGCGAAGTTCATCCTCGTCAAAAATTGAGTATAGTTCAGCCAATCGCGACTCGTGCTGCGGTAAAAGTTTGTTGGCTTTTTCGATCGCGAGCTGCGTTGGCAAGATGTGCACAACACGCTTGTCGACCTCATCGTTCTCGCGACGCAGCAACCCTTCGGCTTCAAGACCATCAACCAAGCCGGTGATTGCGCGAGGTGTTACGTCGAGCGCGCGCGCGGCCTGGCTCATGGTGAGGCGGCCGTGTTTGGTGACAACAACCAGCAACATCGCGCGCGGGCCGTTGACACCCCAGTTCTCGTCGATGTTGCGGCGAATCCAACGCGGAAAAATGTGACCGATCGCAGCCGTCGCAGCACTGGCAACCAGTGCCAAACGTGCGCGGCTCATTGAATTCAAGTCAAGCGCAGCCCCTGCCAAAAGCGGGTCGAGCTTCAGAGAATGGCTCGACTCGACCGCGGTCGCGGTGGTGTCTTCAGGTTTTGTATTCGCCACACCTCTAGTTTGCCCTAAACATAGCCGTTGGCAATGCCAAGCCCGCGTGGGGGTTAGGCAGTAACCTAGAGGCATGCTTATGTCAGATCGCGATATCCGCGCCGAAATTGAAGCCGGCCGCATTGGCCTCGAACCGCTCGAAATGGGTTTGCTACAACCTTCGAGCATGGATGTTCGCCTTGACCGATTCTTTCGTCTTTTCGATAATCACAAGCACCCAGTGATCGACCCGGCCGAGAATCAGCCTGATCTCACCCGCTTCGTTGAGGTCGCTGCCGATGAGCCTTTCATTTTGCACCCCGGTGAGTTTGTGCTCGGTTCAACTTTCGAGTTCGTTAGCTTGCCAGACAACATCGCTGCGCGACTCGAGGGCAAGTCGTCTCTTGGTCGCCTCGGGCTATTGACTCACTCGACCGCAGGTTTTATCGACCCTGGCTTCACGGGTCACGTCACACTTGAGCTTTCTAACGTGGCTACCTTGCCAATCAAACTTTGGCCTGGCATGAAGATCGGCCAGCTTTGCTTCTTTCAGCTTTCGAGCCCAGCCGAGCACCCTTATGGTTCGGCGAAATATAGTTCGCGCTATCAAGGTCAGCGTGGCCCAACTGCTTCGCGCAGCTTCTTGAACTTCTATCGCGCCGATGTTGGCGACGAGCCACTCGAGCAAAACAACTAGTTTCTCGTGAGGGTTCCAACGGCGGTTCGCAACCTGCTTGCCGAGCTTGAAAAGCGCGACACCCCTGAGCGTTTTATTCGCGCAACTGAGGCAATCGAACG
>CANFKN010000052.1 GCA_947447385.1 Microbacteriaceae bacterium | reverse complement strand
GTTGACGTTGATGACCTGCGAGCCAAAATTGAAGCAGCGGGCGATGACCTTGCTGCCCTAATGATCACCTACCCTTCAACTTTCGGCGTTTATGAAGAAACCGTTGGCGAGATCTGCGAGGCAGTTCACGCTGCTGGCGGCCAGGTTTATATCGACGGCGCTAACACCAACGCAATGGTTGGGTTCTCAAAGTTTGGTGAGTTCGGTGGCGACGTTTCGCACTTGAACCTCCACAAAACCTTTGCGATTCCTCACGGCGGCGGTGGCCCTGGCGTTGGCCCTGTGGTTGCCCGTTCGCACCTCGCACCATTCTTGCCAGGCCACACCATGTCGCCGATTGACCAAGGCTCTTATGGCCCGGTTTCGGGTGCGCCGTTTGGCAGTGCCAGCATCTTGATCATCAGTTGGGCATACATCGCGATGATGGGTGGCGACGGTCTGCGAAGTGCAACTGCAAACGCGGTTTTGTCGGCGAACTACGTTGCCCGCAAACTGGCACATGCCTACCCACTGCTTTACACCGGCAATCAAGGTCTTGTGGCTCACGAGTGCATCATCGACACTCGCGTGCTAAAAGATCGCTTTGGTGTGACAGTTGACGACATCGCAAAGCGCTTGATCGACTACGGTTTTCACGCACCAACGATGAGCTTTCCTGTGGTTGGCACGCTAATGATTGAGCCGACCGAGTCTGAACCGTTCGAAGAACTTGAGCGCTTCATCTCGGCAATGCTCGCAATCTTTGCCGAAGCCGAACAGGTCGGCGCCGGAGTTTGGCCAGCAGATGACAACCCGCTAACCAATGCACCGCACACTAGCCAAACTCTGGTTGAAGACTGGTCGCACCCTTATTCACGTGAGCTCGCGGTGTTCCCGGTGCGAGGTCAAATGAAGGGCAAATACTGGCCACCGGTTCGACGCATCGACTCAGCGTTTGGTGACCGCAACCTGGTCTGCAGCTGCCCACCAATCGAGGCCTTTGCCAACTAGTTTTGGCTTATTTGCTGAAGCCGTTTTCTACAAGGTAGGTAGCGGTCTCGACAAGTGACTTTTCAGGTGAAATGAAGTCGATGCCGAGCACCTTTTGCGCTTTCGACGAGCTCACGCCGATGTGCTTGCCAAGAGCAGGAAGCACAGCCTTCACTTCGCCGTCAAAAAGAGCCAAGAAGCGAATCACAAAACTTGGCGCTTGAATGCTCGAGATTTTGCGAGTAGGGAACGCGTCTTTGAGAGTTTTGGCAATCTGCACGAAAGTTCTAGAGCCACCACTGGCAATAAAGCGCTGCCCTTTGGCGGCATCGAGGTTGATTGATTTCACGTGCATCGCTGCGACGTCTTTCACATCAACGACTGAGAAAGAAATGTCTGGCAGCATCGGGTCTTTGCCACTCAACACGCGCTCAACAACCGAGACCGATGAACCGAAGTGCTCATCTAACGGGGCGCCAGCAACGAGCACAGGGTTGACCGTGGTCAAAACCAGCTCAGGTGCTTCGCTCGCGATGTAATCCCACGCCGCCTTTTCAGCGAGCGTTTTTGACTTGGTGTAGGGAACACTGCCGACGACGTGATTGACGTCAGTCCACATGGTTTCATCAAACTCGGTCTTGCCTGCAGGCAGGTCGTTGCCATAAATTGCAGCGACCGATGACGTCAACACCACGCGCTTAATGCCGGCGCCGTGAGCTGCCTTCAACGCACGCAGAGTGCCTTCAACGGCTGGGCGAATCAAATCGTTTTCATCTTTTGGTGATGCGAGCGGGAAAGGTGAGGCGGTGTGCATGAGAACATCCACGCCCTCAATTGCTTCGGCCCAGCCTGCATCGCTCTCAAGGTCGAGCAGGGCGAAACTTAGCTTGCTTGCCAGGTCGAAGCCCTTTGGCAAGTGAGCGATCATTGCGTCACGAACCTCATCGGCTTTGACGCTGTTGCGAACCGAAGCGCGAACCTCGAACCCAGCCTCAAGAAGCTGCAGGGTGATGTGCTTGCCGATGTAACCGCTTGAGCCGGTTAGAAGAACTTTGGTCATAATCGCGCTTTCTTAGATGTTTGCCTGGCATTCGCCATTGCACTCGCATACGGCTTGTCATTTCACCAACACAACTTTGGTGAAGTTTATTCTCTAGAACTTAGCTGAACAGTGTTGCTTAGCTGGTAAACAAAAAAGTGGGCTCCGCAATCGCGAAACCCACTTTTTGTGAAGCTAAAGGTTAGTGACCTTCAGCGGCTGCGAACTCTTTGCTTTCTTCTGCTGACTTGATGCGTGCAACGGCGAAGATCATCAAACCGAAGATGCACTTTGCAACGATGTCGGCGATGCTGTAACCAATTTCACGCGAAGCAACTTCTGCAGCTGTAGGAGCGACAGTTGAGTTCATTGCCAAGATGAAGGTGATTGGGTAGACGCCCCATGATGCGATCAATAGCAAACGTGCGCCAGAAAGAATCTTGCGAACTGCTGGTGACTGGTCTTTGAGGCTCTTTGAGATTTCTACGAACAATACATACAAGATGTAAAGGAACGGAATCGTTGAAAGTAGACCCCAGACAGACGCAGGTAGTCCGCCAAGCTTCATGTCGCCAGGGTAACCAAGGGCGATCATCAAAGCGGCTGCAGGAACAAGGCGCTTAAGTAGCGAGCTCTGAACAGCGCCTGCTAGACCCATAACTGCAACTAGCTCAACTAGCAGTAGTGGAACTGTTAGGAACCAGTCAACATAGCGATAGCCAACGTTGTAGTGCAAGAATGCATCGTTTGTCGTCATCGTCTCATATGCCTTGAACGAGTCAAACATTCTGAAGTAGTGATAGGCGGCGATTGAGGTGACGGTTGCTGAAACCATTACGGCGAGGCGGTACTTTGGCAGAACGCGGTCGCGGGCGACCCAAAGAAAGATGCTTGTGAAGAGCATGCTGGCGATGCCGAGTGACAGCATGTTATAAACAGCTGAGAATGTTGAGTGGTCCATTGTTTCCATGTTTTTGTGGTGCCTTTCAAACTGAGTTAGTCGTTGCGGCTTTGCAACGCCTTTGTTGCACTTGTTGCATTTGAACTGTTTGAATCGCGGTAAAGCTGGGCAAAACATATGTAACAACTGAAAACTATCTGAAGAAAGTTCAGTTTGACGATAAGTGTTATGAACCTGTTATTTTCTTGCCATCTGTTCTGAGCCTACACATCGCATTCGATTTTGCGTGCTCGTTGCCATTCACAAGCGACTGGGTTTTCAAACAGTGGCAGACTAGAGCAATGAACCTATGGCGCATTCTGATCCAATATTTAAAGCCACACTGGGCACTGCTGCTCGCAGTTATGGTTTTTCAAGTCGCGCAGTCGATGGCATCGCTGGCTTTACCCAGCCTCAACGCCGACATCATTAATAAAGGTGTTGCTAAAGGTGACACGGGTTACATCTTGACCACTGGTGGGTTGATGTTGCTGATTTCTCTTGGTCAGGTAGCGGGTGCAATTCTCGCAACCTACTTTGGGTCAAAGTTAGCCATGACCGTGGGTCGCGACATTCGCGGCGAAGTTTTTGCCCAGGTAGGTCGATTCTCTGAGCGCGATGTTGCGACCTTTGGCGCACCGTCACTTATCACTCGTTCAACCAACGATGTTTTACAAGTGCAAATGCTTGTTCTGATGGGCAGCACGATGTTGCTCTCAGCGCCGATTCTGGCGGTTGGTGGCGTTGTTGCCGCGCTTGGTCTTGACATGAGCATGTCAGTCATCATGGCTGTAAGCGTGCCAGTTTTGCTTGTAGTGATTGGCTTTTTGCTATCGAGAATGATTCCGCTCTTCAGGCTGATGCAAGAACGCATCGACGGCATCAACCGCGTTCTGCGCGAACAGCTAACCGGCGTTCGAGTTGTGCGAGCATTTGTTCGTGAGCGCACCGAGACTGAACGCTTCGATGAAGCAAATGTGAACGTTACTGACACAGCCCTAAAGTCGGGTCGCCTAATGGCCTTTATGTTCCCCACGGTGATGATCGTTCTCAACATGTCGAGCATCGCGGTGCTTTGGCTTGGCGCTTATCGGGTTGACGCTGGCCAGTTGCAAATCGGCACCGTGATGGCGTTTTTGCAATACCTCATGCAGATATTGATGGCAGTAATGATGAGCATGTTTATGGCGATGATGATTCCGCGTGCTGCAGTATGTGCTGACCGAGTCACTGAAGTTATGAAGACTGAGCCTGGCGTGGTTTCAACTCTCAACCCCATTAAGAGTCAAAAGAATACTGGCGTGGTCGCTTTCGAAGATGTCACTTTTGCCTACCCGGGCGCTGAGAAGGCAGTTTTGTCAGGCATGACCTTTGATATTAAGCCGGGCACGACCACCGCCATCATCGGTTCAACTGGTTCAGGCAAGACAACCTTGGTTAACCTCATTGCCCGTCTAGTTGACCCGACTGACGGTCGCATTCTCATGGATGAGGTTGAACTGCGAGCCTTCGACCCAGAAGAGCTTTGGAGCAAAATCGGGCTGGTGCCGCAGAAAGCGTTTTTGTTTAGTGGCACGGTTGCCGAAAACCTTCGTTATGGTCGCCAGGCCGCAACAGATCAAGAGTTGTGGAAAGCGCTCGAAATTGCCCAGGCTAAAGACTTTATCGAGGCGCTGCCTGAGGGTTTGAACGCGCCGGTAGTGCAGGGCGGCACCAACTTCTCGGGTGGCCAACGCCAGCGTCTGGCAATTGCCCGCGCGATAGTTAAGCAGCCAGAAGTTTTGATTTTCGACGATTCGTTCTCAGCTCTTGACCTCACCACCGACGCCAGGCTTCGGCAGGCTTTAGCCCGCGAGTTGCCGACCATCACCAAGGTCATCGTCGGGCAGCGAGTTGCCAGCATCAAGCACGCTGACCAAATCGTGGTTTGCCAAGATGGCAAAGTTGCTGGCCTCGGCACCCACGCCCAGCTGCTGGCAGCCAACGAGATTTATCAAGAAATTGTCGCATCGCAGATGACCGAAGAAGAGGCCGCCTAATGTCAAAACCTAACTCTTCGCCAAAGTCGGGTGCCCGAATGACCGCACCTGCCGGAGCCATGGGTCGCCCTGGTGGCCCAGGAATGGGTCGCGGCCCTGGCATGGGCATGGGAATGCCTGCCGAAAAGTCGCTCAACTTTAAGCCAAACGCAATGCGCTTGATTCGACGTCTAGCTCCAGAGCGCACAAACATTATTGTGGTCTTCATTCTTGCGGTGGCTTCAGTCACTTTGAGCGTCTTAGGCCCTTGGATGCTTGGCCGCGCCACCAACGTAATTTTTGATGGAGCTATTTCGGCTCAGCTGCCTGCCGGCATCACCAAGGCTCAGGTGCTTGAAGGGCTTCGAGCCAAGGGGCAAGACCAAATTGCATCATTGCTCGAGGGTATGGATATTCACCCAGGTCAAGGCATCGACTTTGGCGCTTTGCAGCAGATTCTGATTGCAGTGATCATGATCTATTTGGGTGCGTTCTTGTTCGGAATCATCCAAGCTCGCATTTTGAACGTTAGCGTTCAGAAAGTTATTTTTGAGCTGCGTCGCGAAACCGAAGGCAAGCTTCATCGCCTGCCACTTTCATATTTCGACACCATTCAACGCGGCGAATTGCTCAGCCGAGTGACTAACGACATCGACAACATCTCGCAGTCGCTTCAACAAACCTTGAGCCAGGTTCTCGTGAGCCTGTTGACCGTGGTGGGCGTTTTGACCATGATGTTCACAATCTCACCCTTGCTGGCCGTTATTGCTTTGGTGAGCATTCCCGCGAGCCTGTTCTTGACCATGGCAATTGCCAAGCGCAGCCAAAAGCTCTTTGTTGACCAGTGGGCAAAGACTGGCCAGCTCAACGCTCACATTGAAGAGAGCTTCACCGGCCACGCTTTGGTAAAAGTTTTTGGTCGTTCAAAAGATTCAGAGGCGCGTTTTGGCGAGCTCAACCAAGAGCTTTACAAAGCCAGCTTTGGTGCCCAATTTGTTTCGGGCATCATCATGCCAAGCATGATGTTTATCGGCAACCTGGTCTATGTCGGCATTGCGGTTGTGGGCGGTTTGCTGGTCGCTGCCGGCTCACTAAGCCTTGGCGCGATTCAGTCGTTCATTCAATACTCGCGCCAGTTCAACCAACCGCTAGCGCAGCTTGGTTCGATGGCCAACCTGATGCAGTCAGGTGTCGCATCGGCCGAGCGCGTCTTTGAACTTCTTGACGCTGACGAGCAGTCGGTTGACCCGGCCAAACCAGAAAGCCCAACTAACGTCACAGGTGAGCTGACTTTTGAAAGTGTTGAGTTTGGTTACACCCCAGAAGCCAAGCTGATTTCAAACCTGAACCTCTCAGTCAAGCCAGGGCAGACCGTTGCGATTGTTGGCCCGACCGGCGCTGGCAAAACCACGCTGGTCAACCTGATTTTGAGATTTTATGAATTGAACGGCGGGCGCATCACGCTTGACGGCATTGACATCGCGCACATGACGCGCGAAGACCTGCGTTCGCGAATCGGTATGGTTTTGCAAGACACCTGGTTGTTCAAGGGAACCATCCACGACAATATTGCCTACGGCAACCCGAGCGCAACCGATGAGCAGATCGTTGAAGCTGCCAAAGCAACCTATGTTGATCGCTTTGTGCGCACCTTGCCAGCCGGCTATGAAACGGTGCTCGACGATGAAGCCTCAAACGTCAGCGCTGGTGAAAAGCAGCTCATCACCATTGCGCGCGCATTTCTGTCGCAACCGACTGTGCTGATTCTCGACGAAGCAACTTCGTCGGTTGACACGCGCACCGAAGTTCTAGTTCAGCGCGCAATGGCTGCGCTGCGCAAAGACCGCACCAGCTTCGTGATTGCGCACCGTCTTTCGACGATTCGCGATGCAGACCTGATTTTGGTTATGGAACACGGCGACATTGTTGAACAGGGCAAGCACAACGAGCTGATCGCAGCCGGCGGCGCATATGCCAAGCTCTATCAGTCGCAGTTTGAAGCCACCGACGCCTAGGCCACTTGAGCCCATCGGTTCTTGAGGTAATGGGTTCTAGAGTCGATAAGTTTCATGTTCTAGAAAATCGAAACTAGCCCAGCAGTTTGCTGAAAGCCTCATAAACCAAGAAGAGTGGCCAGATGATGGCCTTGAGAAAACCAAGCACGCCATCCCAGAAGCCATTTGAGTGACCAATGAAATAAATCGCGCTGCCGAGGAATCCTAGAAAATAAAACCCAGAGTTTTTTGTGCCGACTTTGACGTTCACAAATCGCTTTTTCTGTTTCTTCAACTGCTTTTTAAGTTTCTTTTCGTTAAATTCGCCCATGGATGAATGCTATCGCCAACCCGCGCTGTTTGTGTAGGTTTGAACCGTGCCAGCAACTGCAAAGACTAAAAACGGTTTCGAGCCGCGCATTTGTGAACGCTGCGGCCGGCCGTTTGAGTGGCGCAAAAAATGGTCGAAAGATTGGGCGAACGTAAAATATTGTTCTCAGAAGTGCCGAGGCTAAAAATGCCACAAAAAATTGCAAGACGCCTGTCCAAGCGCATGGCGCAACTTGAAATGGCTGCCACCAAATTCGACCTGGGCAGAAAATACACCGAGCCCGAAGTCAATGACATCTTGTGCGATTTGTTTGACGACCATGTTTTTGCGAGGCGTCTGATGATTGAGTGGGCATTTCTGGAGCGCGTATCTGACGGCTCGAGCTACTGGTTGGCCAACCAAAACTAATAAGTTGTGCAACGCTTAGCGCATGGAATCTTTAGCCTATGTAGTCATGGCGATGCTACTCGCCCAAGTGTTGCTCGGTTTAATCGCTTTGACCTTCGCGATTTTGAATCGCGTTATGAGCAAGTTTCGAATCACGTCTAACGTGTTGGTCGGGCTGCTCGGGGTTGAAATGATTTGGGGCTTCACGATTGCACCAGCCTTTGGTTATATCGCTCTAACCCTTTTGGCCGTCACTGCGATAGTTCGCTATTTGAAGTTTTGACCTAACGCTGGTTGCCGCTCGCAGAACTCAAACGAGAAGTTGGTGTTTAGCGAGGTCGCGATAGAGGGGCGTTGACTTCAGGAGTTGGCTGTGCGTGCCAACACCCACGACCGCGCCGTTTTCGAGCACGATGATTTGATCGCTATCGACCACTGTCGAAAGACGGTGTGCGATGACAATTAGTGTGCGCTGCTT
>CANFKN010000051.1 GCA_947447385.1 Microbacteriaceae bacterium | reverse complement strand
TGGCCAAAGGCACTCGCTGTTCCTGTGGCGGTTGGCGAGATTCTGGTTGGTGTTGGCTTTGGAGTTTCAGGTTTGAACCTGATTGACACTAAAGAACCCACCACAGTTTTGATTTCGCAAATCGGCTTTGCCCTCGTGATGATGCTGGTCGGCAGTCAAATCAAAGTCAAAGAAACCTTTAGCTCGAAGCACTTCTTGCAGGCGTCTCGCAACATCGTGGTGGCCGTAGTTTTGGCTTTGATTTCTGCCTGGGTTATCGTGCAGGTTACCGGTCATGACCACTTAGCCATTTATGCCTTGATCATGGCATCGAGTTCAGCAGCTGTTGTTTTGCCTCTGCTCGCCAACAAAGTCACAAGTAATGGCGGGGCTAAGCCAGCAAAAAACCTTGCCCTGATGGTGACGCAGGTTGCAGTTGCTGACCTGCTTGGCATCTTGGCACTGCCTGCGGTTATGTCGCCGGGCAACACCGGGACGATTTTGATTGGGGCACTAGCGGTCATCGCCTGTGCGGTTGTTCTTTATTTTGCCTTGAGAGCCGGCGAAAGAAATGGCGCCTGGTCAAGGTTTCGCAAGTTCAGTCGCGATCGTCGATTCGGTCTTGAACTGCGAATCAGCCTCTTAGTTTTGTTTGGGCTTGCCGCTCTGGCTCAAACTTTTGGTGTGAGCGTAATGATTGCTGGTTTTTCTCTCGGTTTGGCGATTGCTGCCAACGGTGTGCCGCATCGCTTAGCAAAGCAGCTTTTCGCGGTAACCGAAGGATTGTTTGCGCCAGTATTTTATGTTCTGCTCGGTGCGACCATCGACTTCAGAAGCGTGTTCGTCGAACCTTCACTCGTTATTCTTTCGTTGTTGCTGGTGATTTTGGGCATTGCCAGCCATCTTGGCGGCACCGCCTTCGGGCAAAGTTTCAACGAGGCTGGCCTAAGCGCGGCTTCACTAGGCATTCCGACAGCCATCGTTAGCATCGGCCTCACGAGCCATGCCATAAACTCAGGTGAGGCAGCGGCGATAACTTTGGCCATGCTGTTATCGGTTGTTATTTCATCAGCTTTCGCCAGAAGTATATAAGGGGGCATGCATGTTGTGGTTCAAAAATCTTGTTAGCGGCATGAACCTGTGGTTGCCTGCTTTTGCCGTCAATATTTTGTTTCAGTTTCTTCGGCATGCCTATGTCGACGGAATCATCTTTAGCGTCGCCTCGGTGTTGATGATTCTTGAGTGGAAGAAACTTTTGCCACTTAGTTTTGGCGCCCGACCGGTTTTTCGTTTGCGCTGGATCATTCTCGTCATCATCGCTTGTGCAACTGTGCTTTATGTCAACCCGCGCCACAGCGTTCAAGACACCTGGGTTTTGCTGGCGGTTCTGCCAATCGCGGTTCTGCTGGTTTATTACGACGAAGAGCATCTAAACATCAGCTATGACAAACCTTTGCGTCGTTCGTTCCGCAGCTACATGGGTTTGGGAATCTTCTTAGCCGTTGTTGAACTCGCGGCTTATGTGATCAGTGACCGGGTTCACAATAGCGAGGATTTTCCTACGGTTTCATTTTTGGTGAGTCCGACGCTCGAGCATCCCGAGGTTCGTTTTATATTCTTGGTCATTTGGATGGCCATGGGTGTCGGCCTAATGCAGGTCTTGCGCGGCCGCAAGGTCGTTGAGGCTGTCGTTCACGTTGGTGAGGTTGGTGCCGCTAAGCGTGATTTGGTGATGCATGCCGACGACGACAGCGAGGTGCAGCCTTGAAGCCGAGCACCTACATTTGGTATGCCCTTTATTTGCTACCTCTGATTGCCATGTTTGTGATTTGGTGGCTTGGGCGAATCAAGCCGCACCTTTTTGCGCGAGTCAGCACCGTGGTTGAGTTTGTGATGGCCAAGCGAACCACCCGCATTGCCGTTGTCACCGTGTGGTGGTGGCTCGGCTGGCACTTCTTTAGCGACTAGGCATTTTTGCGGTCAAGCGCACGCTGAGCAAGTTCGTGCATTTTGCTGTTGGTCGCCAAAACCGAACTGCTCGCCTGCGTTAGCGGGCCGTCGATGGCTGTGAACCGGCCACCAGCCTGCTCAACGATCGGCACGAGCGCAGCGATGTCATAAACCTTGAGGTCGTGTTCTGCGACGATTTCGAGTGAGCCCTCAGCCAAAAACATGTAGCTTAAAAAGTCGCCATAGGCACGGGTTCGCCAAACCTGACGGCTGAGCTTCACCAATTCTTCGAGATAACCCTCTGAATCCCACAGCTGCAAATTGTTGTAGCTAAATGAGGCGTGTTCAACATCGGCGATTTTTGAAACGCGGATTCCCCGCACCTCGCCGCTAACATCACGCGTAAAAGCGCCAACTTCTGGTGCGGCCCACCACCGGCGGCCGAGTGCAGGCGCAGAAATCACGCTCAGCACTGGCTTGCCATCGATTGCTAACGCAATCAGGCTTGCCCAAACGGGAACCCCGCGCATGTAGTTTGCTGTGCCGTCAATAGGGTCGATGATCCACTCGCGTTTGCCTGGCGCTTGCGATGCGTCGCCGTCGCTTGCAGCAAGGCCTGCGCTGGTGCCAAATTCTTCGCCGATGATGCCGTCGCCTTTGCGGTGCTCAGCGAGAATCGCTTTTAGCGCAAGCTCAACTGCGCGGTCAGCGTCGGTGACCGGGCTGCGGTCGGGCTTAGTTTCAACGTTTAGGTCAAGCGCCATAAAACGAGCCAACGAAATCTGGTCGGCGGCGTCTGCCATGGTTTGGGCTAGCGCGAGGTCTGCAGTGAAGTTCGACATGTTTCTAATTTAGGCCGTGCCGCGCGGTGGACGAACTTCGTTTTCGCCTGCGCTGTCTAAGCTCGTCATGATGCGGCGCAGCGAATCAACTCGGGCTGCACCGAGTGTGCCAGCGGCTATCGCGTCATCAAGCGCACAGTCAGGCGCATCGAGAGTGTGATTGCAGTCTCGCGGGCAGGTTTCGATGATTGTGTAGAGGTCTTCGAACGAGCGGAGTAGGTTTTCGGGTTTGATGTGACCGAGACCAAAGCTGCGCACACCTGGAGTGTCGATGATCCAGCCATCATCAAGGGCGATGGCGCGAACTGAGGTGGAGGTTTGGCGACCGCGCCCTGTGACGGCGTTCACGTGGCCAGTGGCACGCATTGCGGTCGGCGCCAACGCGTTCACGAGAGTTGATTTGCCAACGCCCGAGTGTCCTACGGCAACTGAAGTGTGACCACGCAAAATTTCGTGCAGCTCGTCAAGGCTCGGCTCGTCGCTTCGGTGAAGCACAACATCGACGTTCATGTTGTCGAAGTTCTTCAAGAACTCAGAAGGGTCGGCGAGGTCAACTTTTGTGATGCACAAGATTGGGTGCAAACCAGCGTCGAAGGCAGCGGCTAGATAGCGGTCGATCAAGCGGGTGCGAGGTTCAGGGTTTGCGATTGCAACCACGATGAGCATCTGATCGGCGTTAGCAACGATTACTCGCTCAACCTGATCGCTGTCATCGGCGCTGCGACGCAACAGGCTAGTGCGGGGTTCGACTCGCACAATGCGTGCCAAGGCACCGACGGTTTCACTGGTGTCGCCGGCGAGGGCGACTCGGTCGCCAACTGCAACGCCAGCTTTGCGCAGCTCTTTAGCTAAAGTCGCTGTGATAGTTCTCGGTTCGTCATTGAGCAAGACGTTATAGCGACCAAGGTCAACACCCAACACCATGCCGATTGGCGCAGACTTGTGGTCAGGGCGAATCTTGGTGCGAGGCTTGTTGCCCTTAGGGTTCGGGCGCACGCGAACATCAGACTCATCTAAATCATGCGCGCCAGACTCTGGCTCATAAAGCCAACTCAAGCGGTCGCGCCACCCTCAGCGTTAGCAGTGCTGCCGTCGCTTGCCGAATTAGAGCCGGCAATCATGTTCGCCCAAAGTTCTGTGAAGTTTGGCATGGTCTTAGCCGTTGTGCCAATGTTTTCAACTTCGATGCCTGGCACTCGCAAACCAATGATTGCGCCAGCGGTAGCCATGCGGTGATCTTCATAACTCAACCACTGTGCACCCCGCAGGCCACTGCCATCTCGGCCGTTGGTTACAGGGTCAATCTCAAGACCATCGGCAGTTTCGCGGGCAATGCCGCCAATGCGGTTGATCTCGGTGGCAAGTGCTGCGAGTCGGTCGGTTTCATGCCCGCGAAGGTGAGCAACACCGCGAATGCGAGTTGGGCTGCTGGCCAAAGCCGCAAGAGCGGCCACCACTGGCGTCAACTCGCCGCCAATTCCTAGGTCAATGTCGAGCCCGCGAATTTCGCCGTTAGCCGCTGCGTGCACGGTTAGTCCGGCGGCGCTGCGTTCAACGCGGGCGCCCATTTGCTGCAGAATGCCGTCGAACTCATCGCCAACTTGGGTTGTTGAGTCTGGCCAGCCTGGCACGGTTACCGAACCGCCCGCTACCATTGCGGCGGCCAAGAATGGCCCCGCGTTTGATAGGTCGGGTTCGATTGCAATGGTTCCGCCGCTGATAGCCCCTGGCTCAACGCGCCATACGGTTGGTGTTGGGTTGCTGACCCGAACGCCGCGTTTGGTTAGCGTGTCTAGGGTCATTTCGATGTGGGGGAGGCTTGGCAGGTGTTCGCCTTCGTGGCGAAGTGTTAGGCCTTGTTCAAATCTTGGCGCTGAGAGCAACAGCCCTGAGACGAACTGGCTTGAGGCTGAGGCGTCGATGGTTAGTTCGCCACCGCGAACCATACCGGTTGCCTTGATGGTGAATGGCAGGCTGCCTTTGAGGCCGCCATTTTCGCCATCAATAACTTCGACTCCCAATGCCCTGATTGAGTTGATGGTGATGTGCATTGGCCTGCGGCGTGCGCCGAGGTCGCCGTCGAAAGCGATGTCGCCGACAGCCAGCGTTGCTAATGGGGGAACAAAGCGCATCACTGTGCCTGCCAAACCGCAGTCGATGGTGGCTGGGCCACGCAAAACCGCAGGGGTGACCGCGATGTCTCCGTTTGCCAAAACTTCAATGCCAACGCCCAATGAACGCAGAGCTTCAATCATCAAAGCTGAATCGCGCGAGTGCAGAGGCGCGGTCAGCAGAGTTGGGCCTGCCGCCAAAGCTGACAAAACTAGTTCACGGTTGGTCAAAGACTTAGAGCCGGGCAGGGCCACGACAGCGTTTAGAGGTCGCGAAGCAACAGGGGCAGACCAGTTTGGGGAATAGCTTTGAGAAGACATTGGTTCAAATTTAGCGCAGATGGAGGTCACTTTGACTAGTTATGCCACTTCAATGGTGAGCTACAAAAAGACAACGCTAAACTCAAAACCAATGAGTGAAGTCAATAGCGCCCAAAACAGCGCAAAAAGCCCCCAAACAAACACCCAATCAAACGTCGCAGCGCCTAGCGAAAAGGCCCAAAAGAGCAAGTTAACGCCTGCCCAACGAGCTTTGGAATTTGAACAGCTTGCGATTCCACTAATGCCACAGGTTTATGGCATGGCTTTGCGCTGGACTAAAAACCCAAGTGATGCCGAAGATCTAGTTCAAGACACTTTTGCTAAAGCGTTCAACGCTTGGGATCAGTTTGAACAGGGCACAAACCTAAAAGCTTGGATTTTTCGCATTCTGACCAACACCCAAATCAATAGCTACAACAAAAAAGCTAAAGACCAGGCCAAAGTCAGCATCGACCAGTTTGAAGACTGGCAGTTGGGCGAGGCATCTTCGCTAACTAGCATGTCTTCACGCTCAGCCGAGCTTGAAGCTCTAGATCGTTTGCCAGCAGACATCATCAAGAAGTCACTGAGTGAACTGGGGGAGTTTCAGCAGGTTGTTGAACTAGCCGTAATCGCCGAAATGCCTTATGCGACTATCGCTGAAGAGCTTCAGATTCCGGTGGGCACAGTGATGAGCCGTCTGCACCGAGGCAAGAAGAAGCTTCGCGAAAAACTTTTAGAATATGCAATTCAAGAAGGTTATGTGACTGCACCGAAACCAGCCGCAAAATCTTCTAAAGACTCAGAAACAGGGAGCCTCTAATGACTTTTGATTGCCAAGAGACCAAGCGTCACGTGCACGAGTTTTTGCACAACGAATTGAGCGCGCAAGAGGTTGCTGAAGTGACGGCTCATTTGGCTAACTGTGACAGCTGTGAGACTGACTACGACCTAGAAAACTTTGTAAACCACTCGATTCAAGACGCCTGCAGTGAAGTTCCGCCTCAAGAGCTCGCCGAAAAAGTGCTCGAGAACATTCGCAAGATGCAGGCCGGCATCGACCACGCCTAGTCGCCCTTTTTTGCTACATCAACTTTCTAATCACCCGCAGTAAACTTTTGGGCGGGTGGGTAACAGCACACCCATCGTTAGCTATGGGAGTGTTTCGTGACTTGGCAGCAGCAGGCTTTTATAGTGTTTGATGTGGTTCCGGGTCTTTTGTTTGGGCCGCAAACCATCTATCTGATCTGTTATCAATTAGCTTGGCTTTACCCAAAAAACTGGCTTGAGAATAGCGAATCTGATGTTCCTGGCAAGAAAGCCTTAGCGACAAGTCAAGTGCTTTTTGTTCTAGGATGGCCGTCATTCGGCTATTACCTATGGCAGCTGTTTGCTAACTGGGGGCATCCAAGTAACGAATCGCCTGGGTTGTTGCTCGGGCTCGGCGTTTTTGGTGCATTGGCGCTGTCGGTCGGGCTCTTGGCCAAAGTGACTCAGCTGAAAGCCGAGCAGAGGCTCAAATCATCGCAAATCACATTGATCATCGGACTTTTTTTGATCATAGTGGCAGCCCTAATGTCAAGAGTTGACCTAGCCGTCTATGGCTCTAGCGACCTACCCAAAGGTGCTTTGGTGGTTCTAGCCGCACTGCTGCTTCACATCAGTTTTGCTCAACACATTGCAAACGTTGCCGCTAATAAGGGCGAGAGTCGCAGTATCTATTTTTGGTTCGCATTGTTATTTAGCACTCCAATATTGTGGGTAATCGCCAAGGCCCAGCCCAAGCCGGCAGCAGAGACTTCGACGCAATCGACCCTAAATGGAGGATCACCACTGTAAGAACTTAGCCGCCCCTCTCAGGCTCGCACCTAGGGGCAGCGGGTAGCCTTTTCTTGCTACTTATCAATCGTGAATTGCACCAATAGACTTTCGCCTAAGACCTTCAACCGGTGGGGGTGAAGGCACGATATGGACGGGCAATTATGTGGAAAGACTTGTGGATTTTTTATCTGCTGCTAATCGGCGTCTTTGCCGTTGGCGCACCGCTAACTTTCTTTATTCTGAAGCAAGTGCGTTGGATTCGCGAGGGTTTGAAGCCGTCGCCAGGCCTCTCGCCAAAAGAAACTGCAAGGGGAAAGATTTTCGCGAGGCTCTCTGTAGTTGGATGGCTACTGTTCATTCTGTTTTTAGGGCTTGAGATTTGGAGCTTGGCTGAAGGCAACGGTCACTGGGGCAATCGAGCGCGCGATCTCACGCTGTACTACTTCAGAGACGGCATAGCCTTTGGTGCAGCCGGCATAGCCACTGTAGTTCTTTTGATTGCAAGCTTTATAAAAATGCGTGCTTTGCCGAAAGATAAAGTCACACGTAAAACTGAAAAAAGAATAGTTTTTGCGACAAGGTTCTTTCTTATTTTGAGCGTTATCTCAGTGCACGTTTTTTATACTTTTAATGATTGGAGCTCTGACATGTCGGCCCTCATGGACGGGTTGTTGGGCTTTCTCGGCACACTGACGGCTTTGCTTTTGTGCCACATCGCACTTTCAAACCAAGTGGCAAATCTTGCAGCGGCGGCTGGCAAAAATCGCAGAAAATACTTTTTGAAGAGTGCATGTTTGAGTGCATGGGCGGTTTGGATCATCGCAGCTAGGTTAAAGCCGGCGGGTGCAGAATCGGCTGGTTAGAGCTCTAGTCAACCTCTTCAAGACCGAGCCACTCGAACCATCCGCGATTCAAAATCAACCATGCCATTAGGCCATAGCCAAGTTGGCCTGGGTGACCTGAGGGCGAGTTCTCGAGTTCGTGCTTGAAGCCTTCGTGGTCAACGAGCGGTCTGAAGCAGTCAACAAAATAAACGCCTCGGCGCGCGCAAACATCTTCGAACCCTGATGCCAAATGTTCGATGTCGCGGTTGAGGGTTGCGATGCGACTCGGTGTTGGGCCAATCACAAACGTTGAGACACCTGCCGAACGACATTCGTCAAGAATCGTTGCCAAGTTCAAGCGGCTGCGCGAGGTTGAGATGCCTGCCACTGTGTCGCTGTTTGGCAGTGCAATCACCAGGCGGTTGTCGGTGTCGGGGCTGAAGCGTTTTTGCACTTCTGCTGCCCAACGCGCCGAC
>CANFKN010000050.1 GCA_947447385.1 Microbacteriaceae bacterium | reverse complement strand
TATGCAGCTGATGTTCAAGAGGGCAAGCTTGGCTCAACTTTGAATTTCTATCGCGAAGCTCTCAAACTTCGCAAGAAGCTGATCAAAGACGAGTCGTTCCGTTGGGTTCACCACTTCAACCACAACGTCATGCACTTCAGACGTCAGGGTTCGTGGGATTCAATCACCAACTTTGGTGACACCCCGGTTCGCTTGCCAAAGGGTGAGGTTCTTATCTCGAGCGCACCAGTTGTTGCCGGCCACCTGCCAGCAAACGCCACCGCGTGGGTGCGCCACGAAGAGCAGCGCTTCAGCTTCTTTAGACGCTAAAAATCTAGGATGCAAAAAAGGTCGGTCACCTCGCGGTGACCGACCTTTTTTTATGTCTAGGCTGTGCCCTCTGATTAAGGGTGGCGAAGCGGTGAAGCCGGTAGGCGCTCTTGAGCAACCCAGCGGCTGTTGTAGCCGGTGCTTGAGGCCAAGAGGTCTAGGTAAGGCTTGGCGTCGAAGTTTTCAGGGCCAAGCACACCCTCGCCCTGCCAAACGCCGGTGGCGATTAGCTCAAGTGCAACCAATGGGTTGAGTGCTGTCTGCCAAACCACGCACTGGGTTTCAAACTCGGCCATAGTTTCGGCGTTGTCTGCTACGTGATAAAGGTAGGTCGCACGTTCGCGGCCCTCTTTGTCTTTGCCTGTGACGAGAACACCAGCGCAAGTCTTGCCCGTCATGTTCGGGCCGATCTTTGCAGGGTCTGGCAGCACGGCTGCAACTAGGTCGCGAGGTGCTACCTCAACCGGGCCTTGTGCTGAGCGAACTCGGGTTGGGCGAGTGCTGTCGAGGCCGAGTTTGTGCAGGGTTTTGAGAACGTCGATGAACTCGTCGCCTAGACCATATTTGAAGCTAACGCGGCCGGCGTCGATGACGCGTGGCAACATGGTGACCTCTTCGTGCTCAACGTTCACACAGGCGACTGGGCCGATGCCGTCAGGAAACTCGAAGATCTCTGGCTCGCTGAATGGCTGGGTGGTGAAGAAGCCTTTGCCTCGTTCAAAAAGAACCGGCGGGTTGAGGCACTCTTCGATTGTCGTCCAGATCGAAAAAGACGGTGCAAAGATTTCTTTGCCACTCTCATCAAACACGGCAAGGTTTGCGCCATCGCGCACACCCAACTCATAGATCTCGCTAAATAGGTGATCGGCTGCGTAGCGCGCAAAGACGTTGCTCAGACCCGGTTCAACACCGCAACCAACTAGAGCAAGTTTGCCAGCGCGCTGCCACTGCTCGTTGAGAGCAAACTGTGCATCGCCAAGCTTGATGCCTGGCTTGTGATATGGGTCGCTCTCGTGCTTCTCTGACAAGCTCATGGCCATGTCGAGGTAGTTCACACCGGCAGTGAAAGCTGCTGAAAAGATGGTTGGCAAGAACTTCGGCTCAACCGCGTTGACCACAAAGTCAACCTCGTGTTCGCGGCACAGCTCAACCATTGAGGCGGCGTTGCCGGCGTCAACCTGGGCTGCGATAAAACGGTCGGCTACGTCATCACCGTGACGCCCGCGCACCCATTCGATGCTGGCTTCGGCACGGCGAATGTCATAGTCAGACACCACGATTAGTTCATAAAAGTCACGGCGAGCAGCGATTTTGACAATTGCATCGCCAACGCCACCGGCACCAATAAGCAAGATTCTCATATTGCTAGCCTAGCGATTGAGTTCAAACTGTGCGCTTAGGGCAATCTAACTAGCGCGAGAGCGCCTGCTTCAAGTCGGCAATCAGGTCAGCGATGTTCTCGATGCCAACTGAAAGACGCACGATATCGCCGGTGACCTCAATCGGGGTGCCAGCGGCTGAGGCATGTGTCATTTCAGCGGGGTGATTCACCAGTGACTCGACGCCGCCAAGGCTTTCGGCAAGAGTAAAGATCTTTAGGGCCTCGGCGAAACGCTTAGCCTCATGAGTGCCTGCACTTTCGCCGTTGGCGTTGCCGGCAAATCGCAATGAAACCATTCCACCAAAGCCGCGCATTTGGCGCTTAGCAAGCTCGTGCTGCGGGTGCGTCGGCAGACCTGGGTAATAAACCTCGGCAACGCCAGGGTGCTGCACCAAAAACTCAGCAACGGCCTGCGCATTTGCAACGTGACGGTCCATGCGCACAGCCAAAGTCTTTAGCGAGCGGTGCGTCAGCCAACTGTCGAAAGCACTCGAGACTGCACCAACGGCAAACTGCAAGAAACCAATCTTTTCGGCAAGGTCACCGTCGTTCAAAATAACTGCGCCACCCAAAATGTCGCTGTGGCCACCAAGATATTTGGTGGTTGAGTGCACCACAATTTCAGCGCCGAGCTCAAGCGGGCGTTGCAAATAGGGTGTGGCAAAAGTGTTGTCAACGACGGTCACAGCACCAAGTTCACGCGCAATGCGCGAGGCCAAGTTAATGTCGAAAATCGTGAGCATCGGGTTGCTCGGTGTTTCGACCCAGACAAGTTTGGTTTGGCCTGGGCGAATTGTTGCCCGAAGGGAATCCTCGTTATTTAGATCAGCCACATCAATCTCGATGCCCCACTCGCGGTGAATGCGGTTGAAGAGGCGATAAGTGCCGCCATAGAGGTCATTAGCCAAAACCACGTGGTCACCAGGCTTCAAAATGGCACGGATGATCGTGTCTTCAGCGGCCAAACCACTTGCAAAGCTGAAAGCAAATCTGCCGCCCTCAAGGTTTGCGAGAGCCTCTTGCAGCGCATCTCGGGTAGGGTTGCCCGCGCGGTTGTATTCATAGCCGCCACGCAAATCGCCCACCGAGTTCTGCTGGTGTGTAGAGGTTAGGTAAAGCGGCGGAATCACCGAGCCGGTGAGCTGGTCTGGCTCTTGAGCGGTGTGAATGGCGCGGGTTTCAAATTCAGTCATGGTCATCTCTTTTTTTGGCAAGCCAAAGTTTGCATAAAGTTTTGAACGGGTCTATTCGCTCAAGAAATTCAAAATATCAAGGCGCGTAATCACGCCAATCGGCTCGCCGTCTTCTAGAACCAAAAGTGATTCATCGTTTTCTAATAGCTTGCGAGCAGATTCAATTGTGTCACCAATGCCCACCACACCAGGCTTTGGCCCGATGAACTTGCTGATTGGGTCATTCAGCTGAGCTTCGCCAATAAAGACTTTGTCGATCAAATCTTTTTGGCTGACAGAACCGGTCACCTCACCAATGCGCACTGGTGGCTCAGCCGCCAAGACTGGCAACAGGCTAACGTCAAACTCTTTGGCAATATCGAGCGCATCTTTGACCGTGTTGTATGGGTGCACGTGAACTAGGTCAGGAATCTCACCGCTCTTGCTGCGAACAATCTTCGCAACGGTGTCGCCGTCTTCTGCTGCCATGAACCCATAGCTGCGCATCCACTTGTCACTGAAAACTTTGGCAAGATACCCGCGCCCACCGTCTGGCAAAATCACAACCACGACCGCATCAGCAGGAAGGTCTTTGGCAACTCGCAACGCTGCGACAACAGCCATGCCACAGCTTGGGCCAACCATGAGGCCTTCTTCACGGGCCAAACGACGCGTCATTTCAAACGATTCGCGGTCACGCACCGGCAAGATTGCATCGACAACGTTTGCATCAAATGCCTCTGGCAAAAAGTCGTCGCCGCGACCGACACCCTCAACGAGATATGGGCGACCTGTGCCATTTGAATAAACGGAACCTTCAGGGTCACAACCAATGACTTGAACTTGGCCATTGCTGATCTCTTTGATGAACCTGCCCGTGCCCGAAATGGTTCCACCGGTGCCAACGCCAATCACAACGTGAGTGACTTTGCCTTCGGTGTCATTCCAAATCTCAGGCCCAGTGGCTTCATAGTGACTCAGCGGGCCGTTTGGGTTGCTGTATTGATCAGGCTTCCAGGCCCCAGGAATCTCGCGGGCAAGGCGATCACTCACCGAGTAATAACTCTCGGGGTCTTCGTGAGCCACGGCTGTTGGGGTAACAACGATTTCAGCGCCGTAGGCGACGAGTGTGCTTCGCTTGTCTTCAGCAACCTTGTCAGGCAAAACAAAAATGCAGCGATACCCGCGCTGCTGGGCAATCAAGGCAAGCCCGATGCCGGTGTTGCCCGAAGTCGGTTCGACGATGGTGCCACCAGGCTTTAGCAAGCCGCGACGTTCAGCGTCGTCAACCATCTTGGCAGCAATGCGGTCTTTGATTGAACCACCCGGGTTGAAATACTCCACCTTAGCCAAGACCGTGCAGGCAATGCCGTCGGTAACCTTATTTAGCTTGACCAGCGGGGTGTTGCCAATGAGTTCAACGACGTTGTTTACATACTTCACAGAGCTAGCTTAAAGCGAAAACCCGCCCAGCCATTCGGCTAGACGGGATTTCGACAGAGTATTGCGTGAGATTACTTAAGGGTAACCTTTGCGCCTGCAGCCTCAAGAGCGGCCTTAGCCTTCTCTGCTGCATCCTTGCTTGCGCCCTCAAGAACAACTGAAGGTGCGCTGTCAACAACAGCCTTGGCTTCGCCAAGACCTAGTGAGGTTAGTGCGCGAACTTCCTTGATGACCTGAATCTTCTGGTCGCCAGCTGATTCAAGAACGACGTCGAATGAGTCCTTCTCTTCAGCAGCTTCTGCAGGTGCAGCAGCGGCAGCAGCAACTGCAACTGGAGCAGCAGCGGTAACTTCGAACTCAGCCTCGAAAGCCTTTACGAATTCGCTTAGCTCAATAAGGGTTAGTTCCTTGAAAGCGTCGATTAGCTGTGCGGTGGTTAGCTTAGCCATTTGATTTTCTCCTTGTTTTTAGGTTGTGAAGATTTGTTGATTTGTGAAGCTTGGGTTTTTGGTTAGGCGCTCTTCTTTTCGCGCAGGGCGTCGACGGTGCGAACGGCCTGTGAAAGAGGTGCGTTGAAAAGATAAGCGGCGCCGAATAGCGATGCCTTGAATACGCCAGCGGCCTTAGCCAATAGCACTTCACGGGTCTCTAGGTCTGCGAGCTTCTTAACGTCGTCAGCTGAAAGTGCGGCGCCTTCGAAGACACCATTCTTTACAACCAAAAGCGGGTTCTCTTTTGCAAAGTCACGCAATGCTTTTGCTACAGCAACAACGTCGCCGTGAACAAACACGATAGCGCTAGGGCCGAAGAGGTGGCCGTCAAATGCGGTCACTCCAGCGTTCTTAGCAGCAATAGTTAGCAGGGTGTTTTTTGCAACGGAGTAGGTTGCGTTCTCGGCGATGTTGCGGCGCAATTTCTTGAGCTGCTCAACGGTGAGACCGCGGTATTCAGTTAGCAATACAGCAGATGAGCTTGAAAACTTTTCAGTTAGCTCAGCAACTGTGGCTTCCTTATTCGCCATGTCACTCCTTGGTTTTTTTCGTTGCCGGTAGCCCCAGGGCAATAAAAAAGCTCCGGCGCACGCGCACGGAGCAAAAATCAAACAAAGTTCAAAGAACCTAATTGAGCTACTTCATACACCTGCGCTGGCCTTCGCTATTGCGATCCTTCGTCGACGCGCGAAACTTCAAGAAAATCTTGGGGTTATGCACGACCGAAACCGGCGGTCTTTGGCTGTGTTCAAGCTTAGTTGATTGGCTCTTGCGACGCAACTACTCGCTCGGTCAATGGGCCATTAAGAGGCAAATCCCCGCCGACCTAAGCCTGCGGGGATTTACCAACCCAATGAATACTTAAAAGTTAGCACATCTTCTTTGCCAATTGTTCACTTTGGTAAATTTCGGTTCACGCAGTGTTACCAAGGTTAACGAAAACCCCCGCCGACCGAAGTCAACAGGGGTTTCGAGAAACGCTTTTAGTCGCGAGGCTTGCGACGGCCGCCGCCGCCTGATGGGCGATCGTTCCAGCGACCCTTGCCGTTGCCACCGAAGTTGCCACGACGTGGGCCACGGTCATCGCGGCCACGACCACCACGGTCGCCACCACCATTGCCGCCACCAAAGTCGAGCACGTCGGCCACCGGAGGTGGAGCGATCGGGCCCGCGAGCTGCTCAAGCAACTCTGACGATGGGCGAACATCCGAGAAAATTCCATCGCGGTCAGCGCGACGCAACAGGTCTTCAAGACGGCGACGACGGCTGCGCGGAATCAGTGTGATTACGGTGCCCTCCTTGCCGGCACGACCGGTGCGGCCTGAGCGGTGCAGGTAAGTCTTGTATTCCTCGGGTGGATCAAGCTGAATCACTAGTTGCACGTCATCAACGTGAATGCCTCGGGCTGCAACGTCAGTTGCAACTAGCACGCGAACGTGACCCTTGGTGAAGCGCTCGAGGTTGCGAGTGCGCTGGTTCTGGTTCAAGTCACCGTGAAGGCGAGCTGAAGGAACACCGGCTTGAGTCAAGCTTTCGCTCAGGCTCTCTGCAGTCATCTTGGTGCGAGTGAAGATAAGTGCCTTGCCCTCGCCCTGAACTAGGCGAAGCAAAACGGCACTGCGGTCTTCGTGGTCAACCTGAAAGACGCGGTGAACGATGGTTGAAGTCTCTTGAGTCTCGTTAGGAACCTCATAAACATATGGGTTTGGCAAGAACTCTTTAACAAGAGCGTCAACTTCACGGTCAAGCGTTGCTGAGAAGAGCAACTTCTGGCTGTCGCCAGTAGCACGCATGATGCGACGAACACCTTCGATAAAGCCGAGGTCGCACATGTGGTCGGCTTCGTCAATCACGATGGTCTCAACTTCGCTGAGGTCGATGATCTTCTGAGCCATTAGGTCTTCAAGACGACCAGGAGTTGCAACAACAATGTCAACACCGCGGCTAAGCGCGATTTCTTGACGACGCTGAGGCACGCCACCATAAATGCAGCAGGTGTAGAAACCTACGGCACGGCTTAGAGCCGAAACGGTGCGGTCAATCTGGTCAGCTAGTTCGCGGGTTGGAGCCAAGATAAGTGCACGTGGCTTTCCCGGCTTGCGAGGCTGTGAACCAGCTGCTACAAGCTTTGAAATAACAGGAACCGAGAAGGCGATGGTCTTGCCCGAACCGGTCTTGCCGCGGCCAAGAACGTGACGGCCTTCGATGGCTGCCGGAATCGTTGACTGCTGAATCGGGAACGGAGTCTCGGCGCCCATGCCCTGCAGGGCGGTGAGCAGACGAGGGTGAAGGTTCATCTCTTCGAAAGTAGTGATGGTTGAAACTTCAGACTGATCTGCAGTTTCTAGCTTTTCAAGAACCTGGTCTTCAAAAAAGGCCTTCTTGTTTGGGTTGCCTTCGCGAGCACCCTTGAAGCTGTCGTCGCGGCTGCGGTCACGCTCAACGCGGTCTGGGCGGTTGCCGTCACGGTCTGCGCCGAATGAACGACGCTCGCCACCAAAGCCACCACGGTTATCGCGGTCACCGAAGCTGCGGCGTTCGCCACCAGCACGGTTGTCACGGTCGCCGAATGAACGACGCTCGCCACCGCGGTCTGCACCACGGTTGTCACGGTCACCAAAAGCTGGGCGGCTGTCGCGGTCACCGAAGCTGCGGCGTTCGCCACCAGTACGGTTATCGCGGTCGCCGAATGAACGACGCTCGCCACCAGCGCGGTCGTCACGACCGGCATAGCCACCACGGTTGTCACGGTCGCCAAATGAACGACGCTCGCCACCGCGGTTGTCGCGGTCGCCTGAACCAGCGCCTGCATAACCACGGCTTGCGCCACGGTCGTCACGGCTGCCAAAGCTACGGCCTTCGTTTGAACGCTCGCGCGGAGCCCAGTCACGGCCGCGGTCTTCACGACCACCGCTTACTTCACGAGGGCCACGGTCGTCACGGCTAGCACCACGAGGTGCACCAAAACCGCGGTTATCGCGGTCGCCGCGGCCGGCAAAGCCGCCACGTTCGCCACCGGCACGGTTGTCACGGTCGCCGAATGAACGACGCTCGCCACCACGCTCTGCACCGCGGTCTGCACCACGGTTGTCACGGTCGCCAAAGCTGCGGCGCTCGCCACCAAAGTCGCGGCCACCGGCACTGCGGTCTGAGCGAGGAGCTGAATCGCCATCACGAGCTGGGCGACCACCACGGTCTTCGAAGAATGCTGGTCGGCGGTCAGAAGACGCGCCATCACGAGCCGGGCGCGCTGCGCCACCCTCGCGAGGTTTGAATGTATTTGATCGCGGGGCACCCTTAGGAGCGCGCGAAGAATCCTTGCCAAAATTAGGCATAGTTGTTTTCCTTCATTTTTAAGTTATGTGGGCTGCAAAGGGAGTAGCTCTGCTGGCCGCGCCGATTAGTCGAACTGCGCAAAACCCACACACGAGATAAACGTTCGCAAAACGGCGAACTCTCAAATAAAGGAAGTGACTGGCACATCTTAGAGCTGACATTTCGGTAGTCAGATAAATGATTGACGTGCTGCAAACGACTATTTGTCACGATTACGTAACTTCTTGAGTCTAGTCGAGACCCTGCAAAAAAGCTAGAGGCAGTTTTTCGTGGCG
>CANFKN010000049.1 GCA_947447385.1 Microbacteriaceae bacterium | reverse complement strand
ACCGGCGCAGGTGTCAACGGTCTTGAACACCGGGCGAAGGCCGCGGCTGTGACGAATGCTTCGCACTTCAGCCTCGGTTATGCCACGAAGTTCAGCAATTTGTGCGTCGCTGAAACCGTGTTCTTTGGCCTCAAGCAAAATATCGTCACTGAGGTGTTCTGCCCCGCGCACGGTGGCCGCAACCTCGTTGATTAGAACGATTTGGTCAATAAACCAAGGGTCGATTTTGGTTGCTTCAAAGACCTGTGCGGCCGTTGCACCCTGAACCAAGGCTTGCTGCACGTTCACGATGCGACCGTCGGTTGGCACCTTGATGATCTCAAGTAGTTCAGCAGCTGAGAGCGAGTTGTGGTTCCAATGGAACGATGACCCGCGACGCTCAAGGCTGCGAAGAGCTTTTTGAAGCGCTTGGCTGTAGTTGCGGCCAATGGCCATGGCCTCACCGACAGATTTCATAGTCGTGGTCAAAGTGGTGTCAGCGGCTGGGAACTTCTCGAAAGCAAAACGAGGCACCTTGACCACGATGTAGTCAAGAGTCGGCTCAAAGCTGGCTGGAGTCACTTTTGTGATGTCGTTTGGAATCTCGTCGAGTGTGTAACCGATCGCAAGCTTGGCAGCGATTTTGGCAATCGGAAAACCAGTGGCTTTAGAAGCCAAAGCTGATGAACGGCTAACGCGCGGGTTCATCTCGATGACGATCACGCGGCCATCGCTTGGGTCAACCGCAAACTGAATGTTGCAGCCACCAGTGTCAACGCCTACGTCGCGAATGATTCGAATGCCGATGTCGCGCAGATTCTGAAACTCGCGGTCGGTTAGTGTCAATGCCGGCGCAACGGTGATTGAGTCACCGGTGTGAACACCAACTGGGTCAACGTTTTCGATGCTACAAACCACGACGGTGTTATCGGCCGTGTCGCGCATTAGCTCGAGCTCATATTCCTTCCAACCAAGAATCGACTCTTCGAGCAAAACCTCGGTGGTAGGGCTGGCCTGCAAGCCTGCGCCGCCAATGCGCCGAAGGTCGGCCTCGTTGTAGGCGAAACCTGAACCTAAGCCACCCATGGTGAACGACGGGCGCACAACCACTGGGTAACCTAGCACTTCGGCACCGTGCAACAGTTCATCCATCGTGTGAGCAATCACAGACTTGGCAACATCAGCACCGGCATCAAGCACGAGCTGCTTGAAAATTTGGCGGTCTTCGCCCTTTTTGATGGCGTCAACTTTGGCGCCAATGAGTTCGACGTTGTATTTCTCGAGAATGCCCATTTCGTGAAGCGACATAGCTGCGTTCAAAGCAGTCTGACCACCAAGGGTCGGCAAAATCGCGTCTGGCTTCTCTTTGATGATGATGCTCTCGATGACCTCTGGGGTGATCGGTTCAACATAGGTTGCATCGGCGAAGTCTGGGTCGGTCATGATCGTTGCAGGGTTCGAGTTGACCAAAATCACTCGGATTCCCTCTTCACGCAAAACACGACACGCTTGGGTGCCAGAGTAGTCAAACTCACAAGCCTGGCCGATGACGATTGGGCCAGAGCCAATCACTAATACCGATTTGATGTCACTGCGCTTTGGCATTAGTTGTTGCCCTTCTTTGAAAGTTCGATGACCTCGACGAGGCGGTCAAAAAGATAGTTTGAATCGTGCGGGCCAGCCGCAGCTTCAGGGTGGTACTGCACGGAGAATGCTGGCAGATCGAGGCACTCGAGGCCTTCGACGCAGTTGTCGTTCAGCGAGATATGGCTAACGCGCACTTTGCCGAAACCCTGCGGGCTATCAACAGCTTCACCGTTTTCGCCACCTGGAACGGCCACTGCAAATCCGTGGTTGTGCGCTGTAACCTCGACCTTGCCGGTCTTGCGGTCAAGCACTGGCTGGTTGATGCCTCGGTGACCGAACGTTAGCTTGTAGGTGTCGAAACCGAGCGCTCGACCGAGCAGCTGGTTGCCAAAGCAGATTCCAAAGAATGGCACTTTCTTGCTCAACACTTCGCGAAGAACTTCGACCTGGCCGGCTGCCGCTGCTGGGTCACCGGGGCCGTTCGAGAAAAACACCGCGTCAGGGCCGCTAGCTAGCAATGTTGCAGCATCTACCTTGGCAGGGAACACCTCAACCTCGAGACCGCGTGCCGCCATGTGCTCGATGGTCGAGCGCTTGATGCCTAAATCAACGATTGAGACCTTGCCGATGCGTGTGCCTTCAGCAGCCACTGAATAAGGCTCGCTTGTCGTAACAGTGTCACTTAGCGAAAGACCTTTCATCTGAGCCGCAGCTTGAACCTTCGTCAACAGCGTTGCGACGTCAGCTTCGGCAGCCGAACCACTGAAAATACCGGCGCGCATCGAACCAGAAGAGCGAAGGTGGCGGGTCAGGGCACGCGTATCAACGCCACGAATTCCTACGATACTGAAATCTTCAAGTTCTTGGTCAAGTGACTTCTCGGCCCGAAAGTTTGAAACGATGCGGCTGGCGTCACGCACCACATAGCCAGCAACCCAGATCTTGTCAGATTCTTCGTCGCGGGTGTTCACACCGGTGTTGCCGATGTGCGGCGCGGTTTGAACCACAATCTGACCAGCATATGATGGGTCGGTGAGCGTCTCTTGATAGCCGGTCATGCCTGTGGCAAAGACCAACTCCCCCAGCGTTTCACCGGTTTTTCCGTATGCTTTGCCCGTGAAAACTTTGCCGTCTTCGAGCACCAAAAGTGCTTTGGTCATTAGATTGCCTTTCTGATTAAAGCTGAGCTGGCCTGCAAAAAACGATTGCGGTCAGCAGCGCTGTTGAAGCGCAAAACTGTCGTGAGTTCGGTCTGGTCTTGTTGCCAGTTGATGGCAAGCAACCCATCTTTCTCAACGGCTCGATCAATCACGGCCTGAGTGAATTCAAAGTTTGATACCTGGTGGGTGGCAATCGCCAATGCGCGTTCTCCCCTGCGGTTTAGAACGATTCCTATCTCGCCAACCGACGCCTCAGCTTTGCCCCGAAAACCCAAACCATAAGCGGCTACTCGGCTCAACGGATCCCCAGCGATTGTGGTGGCAACATACTGCGCCTTGATGTTCTCTTTGGCAACGAAGCCTTCAAGACTTTCTGCGGGTGAGCCAAACTTGACTCGCTGCTCGCGCAGACGTCGTCTCCAGCCCGCGATTGCAAGCAAGATAAGGCCTGCGAAGATTGCAAGTAACAGCAGAACAGTTAGAAACTTGGCCATTTAGTTCGACACCTTTGCAGCGCTGTTTACATCAGTTGGCGCCGCGTGATTGCGACCGCCAGCGGCAACTTTGCCATCGCGCTTGGTGAAGTATCCTCGATAAATTGTGTGCACAACCTCGCCACCAACTTTTAGTCCAAGGTATGGATTGTTGTGGCTTCTACTCTCGGTCGAGACCGCATCGCGAGTTTGGCTAGGGTCGATCAAAGCGAGGTTGGCAATCGAACCCACAGCGATGGCTTGACCCTGTTGCGCCAAGCGCCCAATCTTTGATGGGTTGTGAGACAAAACCTCAGCAAAACGCTGCCAAGTTGACTTGCCGCTAGCAATCAACACATCGTGGGCGACAGAGGCCGCAATCTCAAGCCCCAACATGCCGAATGCCGCCGCATTCCACTCGCAGTCTTTCGACTCGTCAGGATGCGGTGCGTGGTCAGTTGCAATGATATCGATTGTGCCATCAATTAGTGCCTCGCGCAGAGCTAGCACATCAGCCTGGGTGCGAAGTGGAGGGTTCACCTTATAGACCGCGTCGTAGCTACGTGCGAGTTCATCGGTCAACAACAGGTGGTGAGGTGTGACCTCGGCTGTTACGTTGATGCCTCTTGCCTTTGCCCAGCGCACAATCTCAACCGAACCTGCGGTCGATAGGTGGCAAACGTGCAGGCGCGACCCAACGTGCTCTGCCAACAAAACATCGCGGGCAATGATTGACTCTTCAGCAACTGCTGGCCAGCCGACTAGACCGAGTTCAGCTGAAACGATTCCTTCATTCATCTGAGCGCCCTCGGTTAGGCGCGGCTCTTGAGAGTGCTGGGCAATCACACCGTCAAAGGCTTTGACATATTCAAGAGCTCGACGCATCAAAAGCGGGTCACTCACGCACTTGCCATCATCGCTGAAAACTCGAACCTGTGCACGAGAGTCAGCCATTGCAGCGAGCTCAGCAAGCTGCTTGCCTTCAAGCCCGACAGTCACGGCGCCGACCGGCACTACATCTGCAAAGCCAGCCACAAGCCCGAGTGACCAAACTTGCTCGACAACGCCGGCAGTGTCAGCTACAGGGCTGGTGTTTGCCATCGCGTGCACTGCGGTGAAACCACCGGCAGCAGCTGAGCGAGTGCCCGACAAAACAGTTTCGCTTGCCTCAAAGCCTGGCTCTCGAAGGTGAGTGTGAAGATCAACCAGGCCAGGAACCGCGATGAGCCCAGCGCAGTCAATAATCTCGACGGATTCCGCACTGTCGTGGTTAGCAGCCTTGCCAGCGGCATCGGCGCCAATTGCCGCGATGAGGTCGTCTTGAATCAGAACATCGGTCGGTGCCTCGCCCAGTAGCGAAACGTTTTTCAGAAGAAACTTAGACATTGTCGATTGACCTTTCGCCAGAAAGCAGGTTGAACAGCACTGCCATGCGCACCGAAACACCGTTGGCAACCTGCTCAAGCACGGTGCTGTTTGGTGAGTCGGCAGCTGCAGCTGAAATTTCTAGACCTCGGTTCATCGGGCCAGGGTGCATTAGCAAGGCGTTCTCTCTCAGCATCGCGAGGCGGTCAGCGTTGAAACCCCAAACGCGGGCATATTCTCGCTCTGAAGGAAAATACGCGGCATTCATGCGCTCGAGCTGCACTCGCAACATCATCACTGCATCTGGCTTCACGGTTTGAAGCATTTCGTCGAGACTGAAATGAATCACGGCGTTCCAAGCAGATGAGTTTGCTGGCAATAGCGTCGGTGGCGCAACCAAATGCACTTCAGCGCCGAGTGTGTTGAGCAGCAAGAGATTTGACCTAGCCACACGCGAGTGCAATACGTCACCAACTACGGCAACTTTTACTCCAGCCAAATCTTTGCCAGAAGAAGCTGCCCCGTGAAGGCGTCGTCGAATAGTGAACGCATCGAGCAAAGCCTGTGTTGGGTGCTCATGAGTGCCATCGCCGGCGTTGACTATTGAGCCGTTAATCCAGCCGCTGTGAGCCAAAGTGTAGGCTGCGCCGCTGGCAGGGTGTCGAATAACAACGCCATCTGCGCCCATGGCTTCAAGGGTTTGAGCGGTGTCTTTTAGGCTTTCACCTTTCGAAACGCTCGAACCTTTTGCCGAGAAGTTAATTACATCGGCTGAAAGTCTTTTGGCTGCGAGCTCAAAAGAAATTCTGGTGCGGGTGGAGTCTTCAAAAAATAGATTGACCACGGTTTTGCCTCGCAGAGTAGGCAACTTTTTGATTTCGCGGTCATTGACACTAGACATGGTTTCAGCAATATCTAGCAGGTTGATGGCAGCATCGCGCGACAGGTCAGCAGCAGATAGCAGGTGTTTTAGAGAACTCATGATTCGATCAAAACCCCGTTCGAACCATCAATTTCGAGCAACTGAACCTGAATGCGTTCTTCGCGTGAGGTAGGCAGATTCTTGCCAACAAAGTCAGCTCTGATTGGCAACTCGCGGTGGCCTCGGTCAACCAGAACTGCGAGGCGAACAACTTTTGGGCGACCCAGGTCACTAAGGGCATCAAGCGCAGCTCGAATCGTTCGGCCGCTATACAAAACGTCGTCGACGAGAACGACGACTCGATTGTCGATTCCCAGACCAGGCTCAACCGTTTCAGTCACTTCGCGCGTTGGGTTACTCGCTAGATCGTCGCGATACATAGTTATGTCAAGGCGACCAACAGCGTCAGCTGGTGAGAAGTTTGCATCATTTCGCGCGATGATTTTGGCAATTCGATTGGCCAAAATTACGCCACGAGTGGGAATTCCTAGAAGAACCAGGTCAGAAACACCATGGTTTGACTCAATAATTTCATGAGCGATACGTGTCACAGCGCGATCAATATCGTCGCCGGTCAAGACGGTGCGTGCTACCACGCCCACCTCCTTCTGCGCCTCACAGTGCGCCTTTTAAAGGATGTTTGACTATAAGTTTAGCGATAAAACTCGCCGCTAGCTGCCGTCAGGTTCTAGTGTCGAATCGCGAAGTGCTATCTGGTGCTAGAAATGCGCGCTAGCAAACCGTTGACAAAGCTGCCTGAGTCATCGGTTGAATACTCTTTTGCCAATTCGACCGCTTCGTCAATGGCAACAGCGTCTGGAACCTCATCGTTAAACAGAATCTCCCACAAGGCAACGCGCAAGATTGCTTTGTCAAGGGCAGGCATGCGATCAAGTGACCATCCTTGCGAAAAGGTTTCGATTTGGTCGTCGATTTCACCGTGCTTTTCAATGACACCTTCGACAAGCACTCGGGCATAATCGAAAATCTCGTCTTGATTCTGGTGACCAGCCATCTGGTCTTTGCTCAAGTCGAGCAAAGCCAAAGGTGGTGTTTTGCGAATGTCAGCGGCAAAAATGGCGTCAACAGCCCTTTTGCGCGCTTTTGTGCGGGCGCTCAACTGTGGGTTAGTCGGTTACTCGGCCAAGGTAGTCACCGGTGCGGGTGTCAACCTTAACGCGGGTGCCCTGCTCAACGAACAGCGGAACCTGAATTTGCAAGCCAGTCTCAACAGTTGCTGGCTTAGTGCCACCTGATGAGCGGTCGCCCTGAAGGCCAGGCTCGGTGTAGGTGATCTCAAGAACAACAGATGCCGGAAGCTCTACATAGATCGGGTTGCCCTCGTTCATTGCAACGATTGCATTTTGGTTTTCAAGCATGTAGTTGATTGCATCGCCCACAACGACTTCAGGCAATGAGACCTGCTCGTAGTTTTCGAGGTCCATGAACACATAAGAGTCGCCATCCATGTAGAGGTACTGCATTTCACGCTTGTCAACGTTCGCAGTCTCAACTTTTACGCCTGCGTTGAAAGTCTTGTCAACAACCTTGCCGGTCAAAATGTTCTTTAGCTTGCTGCGAACGAACGCAGCGCCCTTGCCAGGTTTGACGTGCTGAAACTCAACTACTGTCCATAGTTGACCTTCAATGTTTAGAACTAGACCGTTTTTTAGGTCGTTGCTGGTTGCCATCGTGATATCTCAATCGTTCGGTTTGACATAAAAAAATCGGCTCGAGGCCGAATGCTTATTGCCTCAAGTTTAGCTTGCGAGTTGACGAAGCGCCAATACGTAGCTCTGCACACCAAAACCAGCGATGACTCCGGTGGCTACACCTGAAATAACTGAAGTGTGGCGAAACTCTTCGCGGGTGTGAGGGTTGCTCAAATGCACTTCGATGAGCTTCAAGCCACCTTTGGTGACCATCGCAGCGGCATCGCGCAAGGCATACGAATAGTGAGTGAATGCGGCTGGGTTCAAAACCACGTCGGTGCCACTGTCAACAGCGGCGTGAATCCAGTCGATTAGCTCAGCTTCGCTGTTAGTCTGTCGGGTTTCAACCTCAAGACCGAGCTCACTACCAGTTTTTGACATTAGCGAAACTAGTTCTGCATAGGTAACCGCGCCATAAATTTCTGGTTCACGCGAACCAAGACGCCCAAGGTTCGGACCATTGAGAACTAGTACTGATTTCATAGCTTTAAGGTTAGCCCCTTAGTCGCAAATCTCTTGATATGCGGCGAACAGCATTTCATTGGTTGGTGCCGTCATAATCGTTGGCTTCTCGATGTCATCAAGCACGACAAAGCGCAGTTGCCCGGCACGAGATTTCTTATCACGCTGCATTGTGGCAAGTAGTGAATCCCATTTAGTCGAGTCATATTTAGTCGGCAAACCAAGAAGGTTGAGAATGCTTCTGTGACGGTCAACAACTTCATCACTCAGACGTCCAGCAAGGCGAGCCAACTCAGCTACGAACATCATGCCAATAGAAATCGCCGCACCGTGGCGCCATTGGTAGCGTTCAGCGTGCTCGATAGCGTGACCAAGAGTGTGACCGTAGTTCAAAATCTCACGCAGGCCGGCTTCTTTGAAGTCACTCCCAACTACCCGAGCCTTGATTGCCACCGAGCGTTCGATAAGTTCGGCAAATTCTGAGGTGGTTGGGTCGCTTGCTCTATCTGGTGCAGCCTCGATAATCTCGAGAATTTTCTGGTCAGCGATAAAGCCGTATTTAACAACTTCGCCGAGGCCAGCAATGATTTCATTTTTTGGCAAGGTGGTTAGAGTGTCGAGATCGCAAATAACTGCATTCGGAGCATAAAAGGCGCCGACCAGGTTTTTTCCTTCGGCGGTGTTGATTCCGGTTTTTCCACCGATTGCTGCATCAACCATTCCAAGAAGAGTTGTCGGCACCTGCACGAACTT
>CANFKN010000048.1 GCA_947447385.1 Microbacteriaceae bacterium | reverse complement strand
CGACGATAGTTAAAAGCTGGTTTTGCCATGTCTCAACTTTAGGCGAACTTGAGCCAGTTTCGCTAAAGGGCTTGTTAGGTTAGGGTAACCTAACTTAGACTGTTGGCAGGGAAACATTCTGAAAGGCAAAACTAGTGCTCGGCAGCTATTTGATTGGCATTCGCGAAGGCCTAGAAGCTGCACTCATCATTAGCATTCTTGCTAGCTACCTAAAAAAAGTTGGCCAACACCGCCAGATTCGAACCATGATGGTCGGCGTAATCGCCGCTATCGTGGCTTCAATAGTCATTGGCCTCGCCTTGAGCATCAGCCTCAAAGACCTACCTGCCTACACCCAAGAAAACATCACCGGCGCAGCCTCGATTCTCGCCGTGATTTTTATCACGTGGATGATTTTCTGGATGTCAAAAAACAGTCACCGCCTTGCCTCTTCGCTTCGCACTGGTGTTGACCGCGCGCTGGCGGGATCCGCGCTCGGTTTAGTAGCAGTTGCCTTTCTTTCGGTGATTCGCGAAGGCCTTGAAACCTCTATCTCGCTATGGACCGCCGCCAAAGCAACTGGCGGCGATCAAGCTTCGGTGCTTGGCGCAGTGCTCGGGTTGGTTTCAGCCGCGGTGATTGGTTATTTGATGTATCGCGGGGCAGTTCGCATCAACCTCGGCTTGTTCTTCAAAATCACCGGCGCTTATTTGATTGTGATTGCGGCCAGCATTTTTGCCTACGCTTTCGCAGAGTTCAACGAGTCGGGGCTATTCACGGTTCTTAACGGACCAAGCTACGACCTGAGTGGGCTCATCGCTGAAGGCTCGCTGGTTGAAGTGATTCTAAAAGGCGCCTTCGGTTTCATGGTCGCTCCAACTCTGATGCAGACCATTGCCTGGTGCGCCTATGCCGCTGTAACCAGCTGGTTATATCTCAAGCCGAGCAAGAAAATCGTTACAAACTAAGCTGTAGCCTTTTTTGGCTATAAACCTGCCCTCAAGCTGTTATTTCGGCTAACTTATGAATAGATTGGGCCTAACTAGGCGCAACCTTCATTTATGAAGTTTTAGGGGCGACATGTCTTATATCGAAGACGGCGGATTCTTCTCACCGATTTGCAAGCACTTCATTGACCTCGAAGATATACGCGAAGCAACCTGGCTGCAATGCGAGTGTGGCAACTGGTTCAACTACTCACTTTTGGTCGACCTCGAAAGCGCAAAGTCGCGCCTTGAAGTTGCTCAAGACGATGTTCGATTCTTGCAAGGTGAAGTTGCTCGTGTCAGCAAGGTAGGTGCAGCGGCGGGAGTCAAGCGTTTTATCAAAGCCGTCGCGCAGTCTTTTCGAGCCGCTGAAGGTGGCCCAGCTCTCGCCCCAAGCGCCACCTCTGGCGCATCTTCTGCGGCATCGCAGGCCAACAATGAGAGAGTGCTTGCGCCGGCCGCCGCAACCGCGACCTACAACGCACCTGCAACAACGACAGCTATGCCTTCAATCCCAACACCCGCAGCAAAAGCACCAGTGCAGCCGCCGGTTGCTGCAAAACCGCGTGTTCCTGAACGACCACGCGCTTTAGCCAAATCTGAGAACCGCAGACAGATTGGGCTCTTCATCACATCTATCACCATGGTGATGGTTGCGTTGATCTCTTACATCATTTGGGGTGCGCAAAACGGTCTTGACGAAACAATTCAGGTTCCGATTGTCGCAGTAGTCGTTATCGGCTTAGGTTTCGTTGCCGTTCGCACCAAGCGCCTGTCGCACGTGCTCTCAAACGTCTTGGCTGTTATGTCAAGCGTCTTGGCACTTGTGGCACTCTATTTCTTGTCGGCATACAAGGTTTTTGGAGCCCAAGAAGCCTGGACCAAATCTGGTGAATGGCAAAACTACGCCTATGTTGCCCTGATTCCGTTGATTCTCGCGCTTCTGACCATCTACCCAGGCTATCGCTTCAAAATCGCTGCATGGTTGAACCCAACGGCGGTGCTGTTTGCAGTCGCTGGCACACTGTTTAGCCTCACCTATCTGCAAAACGCATTCTTTGCGAACACCGAAAAACTTAGCCTCGGATGGCAGCTAATCACGCCTACCATTACCGCGGTGCTCGTGATCGTCGCGGGTCGCCTGAGCAGAAGCAAGCTTGAGGCATTGCCTGACGAAGCTGGTGTGGCGAAGTTGGTTGACGCATCAGAGGACGACAGACGCGCATACTACGAGCTCGTCGATCGCCACCGTGAGCAAGCGTCTTTGGGCCGAGTCAACCGACTAAGTCTGGTTGGCATTCTCACCGTGATGGCTGTTCACCTAGTCTCGAACCTAATTGGGTTGGCTGAAAATGAATCATTCGATGGTTTCGGCCTGATTACTCTCGGCCTGGTCTGGCTAGTTCTTGCTCCAACCATTGAAAAGATTGGTGGCACGTTCACGGCCTCTGGCACAGTAGCCTCTTCGGTTAAACGTGGCTCGTGGATCATCGCCCTGGGCAGCCTCGGCCTCGGCGCTTCAAGTGTCACGCTCGAGGCTGGTTCATTCTCGACCGACAACATAGTTATTTCGGGAATCCTCTGGCTGCTCGGTTCAGCGTTGGTCTTTGCACCTAACACGGTGCGCTGGGTGCGAGCAAACTCGAATTTCGCTTTTGCAGCTAACCTCACCGCATTATTAGTTTGGGCGAGTTGGTTCGTCTATGCCTTGGCGAACGGCGCTCTAAATAGCCCTCAGGCGTTCATAGCAGCATCAACGTTTGCTGTTTTTATCGCCGTGACTTTGATTATTCATAACTTCACCTTCAAGATCGCCAAGCACCAGCTGGCTGCTTCGGTTGCAATTGTGCTTGGTGCGCTGATGGTATTTGGTGGTTCTCGAGTCGATGGTGGTCTGGCATCACCCACGACAAGCGCCATTGCTCTCCTAGTGGCGCTATTTCTCATCAATGGCTTTACCGTCGCTAACGCATTCATCAATTCAAGAGCATCGGTGGCGGCCTCACCTGTCGTGCGAACAATCAATATTGTGGCCAGCATTGCGGCAGTGATTGCAGCCATTCCAACCGTTTTGGGGAGCGCAACAAACGCCGATGGTTCACTCGTTAGCGCAGGCTCGTTCTGGCCGGTTTTGATGGTTTTGATCTTGTTCGCGGCTGGTCTTCTAGTGGTGCCAAACCTTTCATTTGCTACCAAAGACGACTCAATACTGACCCCCGAAACCGGTCGCACTCTAGTTGGGCAATCGGTGCTTTACATGGGTGCCGGTTTTATCTATCTAATCACCCTCGCCAATAATCCCAACGTCTTTTTCACAGTCGCTGGATACACATTTGCTGTGATGGCAGTTGTGCTGAGCTACGGCGTCATTCGCCGCGCAGTCTGGGCTATCACCACTTCTTATGGCCTATCTACTATCTTCAGCATTGCCATTGGTGAAGCCGCCGTGCTTTATCAAAACGCTGGTCACGAGGGCAACACCATCAACTGGGCCGTTTGGTTCTTGGTTCCGTTCGCAGTTCTTACTTATGTGCACCTCGCTATCATGCGCGTGCGCGCCGAAGCCAGCACTGGATTCAAGGTGCTTTTGGGTGTTGGAGGTTTCGGTTTAACAGCACTTGTTTTTGAAGTCACAAGAGCAGTCAACGCAAGCCTGAACCCAGCGTCACTTGCTAGCGATGAGCGACTAGCCGACTACGTGCTCAATCAAAACGTTAACGTTGCGACTTTGCTCGGCCTAGGTGCACTCGTGCTCTTGCTTCGTCTAGCCCCTGCGGTGCGCAAAGACGATGCCCGTGACCAGGTTCTAAACTTCAGTGGCCTCATAGCGTTGGCGTTAGCTCTGGTTGACACCGCCACCACTACCCCTACCGGCATAGATTCACTTACAACCCGCATCGCCCTCCTCTGCGTTACGGCGTTGTTGCTAGTGAACTCACGCAATTCTTTCGCACGGTCACAGACCATTGCAGCCTTGTTTGTCGGCCAAGGTTTGATCTATAACTTGGCTGGCTGGGTCAGTGCTGACACCGATTGGCTCAAGTCGTTCGACAAGACTCAGGTTGCAGTCATCGGGCCTTACTTGATTTTCATGTTGGTTCTAGCCTGGTTCGCACTGGTGCGCAAGCTCAGCGTGAAGGCTGATGTGGGGCGCTTGGCTAACTCAATTACACTTGGCCTAACGGGCCTCATCACAGCTGTGCAGATTGCGTCGGTGCAGGTGTTTGACGCCCCGAATTACAGCCTGGCTTATGCCGCGACCACACTAGCCTTGCTTTTCGCATGGCGTTGGATTGCCCGCAAGAGCGCGCTTCACATCGGGGTTCTTGGTGCTGGCACCATCGTTTGGGCGGCAGGTGCATTCAGCACTTTCGGTTCGAGTGACGGCATGGTGCCATATTCCCTTTATGCCGCGGCTTTCGCTGTGCCTGCAGCCCTCTTGTTGATTGACAGCCTAGTCACACGCAAAGCAATCAGCACCTTCATCGGCTTGGCGCCGCTCATGGCTACTTCATGGTTCTTTGCCGCAACCATGATTCGTGAATATCACATCGAGTGGGTCGCATTGCAGCTAGTCGTGCCAGCAGTTGCCTTTGCTCTTGCAACTTTGGTGCTCGTGAGAATCAAGGCCCTTGAATCGGCTCGCTTCTGGTTCGCCACAGTTGCGCCAATCGCGTTGCTTTCTGGCATCGCTGAAGTGACAGCCGCAACCGCGCTCGTGCAGGTAAACAAAGGGCAAGACTGGGGCGCGTTGCACAACAGCATCGACTGGCCAGCAACACTGGTCGTTGCCCTGCTGCTGTTGGCTCTCACGCATTTGATCGCTAACAAGCTATCAAGCGTTGCAAAAACTTCAACACTGATCGGCTCGGCGGTTTTGTGGATCACAGGCCTGCTTTTGATTCTTGTTACTCAAGACCACACCTGGGTCGACATGGGGGTTTATACCGATTATTCCGTGGCTCGCACCGGTGAAAGCCTGATCTATGTCGTTGTTTCGGTTGTGGTGTGGTTCTGGCACTCGATCGCAGCTAAGAGCAGAACCACGTTGGTTCTAGCTGCGGCTGGCAGCGCTGTGAGCGGTGTTTTGGTTGACGTCATGGTTCACGACTGGTACCTCAACTGGTTCGCCGGCCCAGAAGTTGGCGCACTAGTGACGGCTATTGGTTTTGGATTCTGCGCCTTCGCCTATGGCAAGGTCGTTGGCCCAGCCAAGAGCACCTTGCTAACCTGGGGAATTCCTACTGCCACACTTCTATTGCCTTCAGTGTTCTACACTTTCGCATCGAACCAGATCGCTCAACCTTGGAATGAACTCGATGTGGCCGGCGTCATTCGCCTTGTTGGCCTCGCGTTGATTGGCACTTTGGTGATGCTGATTGGCATGCGCGCAGGCAATAAGGGCCTCGTCTATGCTTCGGTAGCCACGCTTCTGCTTGAGTTTGTGCCGGCGCTATGGAATGCCATCGGCAATCTATTCGGTGGCTCAGGCTATGCAAATGAACTTCGAGGCTTGTTGATTGCCGTGACCTTCGTGGTGCTGCAAACAATCTTCAAGCGAGTCATCAGCCTCAAAATCAATTCGCTGGCCGTCTGGGGCATCCCTGCCGTGATTACTTTGGCCCCAGCACTCGTTGATGTCTGGGCGGCCTTGGGTCACGACGTCGAAGCCAATGACTGGGTTCGTTTCGTAGTTCTCGTTGGTGTTTCAACAGGCTTCTTGGTTGTCGGTGCTATTCGTCGCGTCTCTGGCCTGTTCTACCCCGGTTTCATCGGCGTTATAACCGCTGTGCTACCTTATGCATTCGCAAGTGGCGGTGGGTTGGGAATCGTTGGTGCCCTTGTCGTATTGGCTGCACTCATCATTTGGGTTGCCGTTCGCATCGACAAGTTCACAGGCTGGCTCAAAGAACTGAAATAGCCAGCACGTTAAGCCGCACCCCGCCGCGAGCCTATCCCCCCTGGCTCAGGTTGGCACCGAATGCTTCCCCCGCAACGGTGCCAGGCGGGGTGCCTCTAAATAAAAAACTGCCCCAGTCGAAATGTCTGGGGCAGTTTTTTGTGCTGGCTAAGCCAGCTGCAAGTTATTACTTCTCGTTGGCACGCTTGCGCTGCGAGGTTAGACGAGCACGAACGGTCGCGTCTAGCTCAACCTTGCGAATGCGAGTTGCCTCAGGTGTAACCTCGACGCACTCGTCTTCGCGAGCGAACTCGAGACACTCTTCAAGTGAAAGAGTGCGCGGAGGTGTAAGCGACTGAAACTCATCAGAGCTTGAAGCACGCATGTTGGTGAGCTTCTTCTCTTTAGTGATGTTTACTTCCATGTCGTCAGCGCGTGAGTTCTCGCCAACAACCATGCCCGCATAAACCTCTGAGGTTGGCTGAACGAAGAACGAACCGCGCTCCTGAAGTGCAACCATTGCGAATGGTGTTGCCACACCTGCGCGGTCAGCAACCATTGAACCGTTGTTGCGTGTGACGATCTCACCAAACCACTGGTCATAACCAGCTGAGATGGCGTTGGCAATGCCGGTGCCCTTGGTGGTTGTCAAGAATTCGGTGCGGAACCCGATAAGGCCACGTGATGGCACGCGGAACTCCATGCGAACCCAGCCAGTGCCGTTGTTCACCATGTTGCTCATCAAGCCCTTGCGAGCAGCAAGTAGCTGAGTGATTGGGCCGAGGAACTCTTCTGGCACGTCAACGGTTAGGTCTTCAACAGGCTCGCAAAGCTTGCCGTCGATGCGCTTGGTAACTACCTGTGGCTTGCCAACAGTTAGCTCATAGCCTTCGCGACGCATTTGCTCAACCAAAATCGCTAGAGCAAGCTCGCCACGACCCTGAACCTCCCAAGCGTCAGGACGCTCGGTAGGTAGAACCTTGATCGACACGTTACCGATGAGTTCACGGTCTAGACGGTCTTTAACCAAACGCGCGGTGACCTTTGCGCCCTTGACACGGCCGGCCATTGGTGAAGTGTTGATACCGATGGTCATCGAGATGGCAGGGTCGTCAACGGTGATAAGTGGCAGCGGGCGAATGTCGTTAGGGTCGGCCAAAGTCTCACCGATGGTGATGTCTTCGATACCCGCAACAGCGACGATGTCGCCAGGGTTAGCTTCTTCGGTTGGGTAACGTTCAAGAGCGCGGGTAGCCAAAAGTTCGCTGATGCGAACGTTTTGGGTGGTGCCGTCTTGGCGAACCCAGGCTACGGTCTGACCCTTGCGGAGGGTGCCGTTGAAGATGCGAAGCAAAGCCAAGCGACCCAAGAATGGTGATGAGTCAAGGTTTGTGACGTGAGCCTGAAGCGGCGCTTCGTCGTCATAGCTCGGTGCAGGAATGTGCTTCAAGATTGCGCCAAACAGTGGCTCAAGGTCTTCGCTGTCAGGCAAAGTGCCGTCGGCAGGCTTGTTTAGTGATGCGCGACCCGCACGGCCTGATGCATAAATAACTGGCAGCTCAAGAAGAGCGTCAACGTCAAGGTCAGGCACGGTGTCGTGAAGGTCGCTCGCGATGCCTAGAAGCAAGTCGTGAGTTTCTTCAACAACCTCGTCAATGCGGGCGTCAGGGCGGTCAGTCTTGTTCACCAACAAGATGACCGGAAGCTTAGCCTCAAGCGCCTTGCGAAGAACGAAGCGAGTCTGAGGCAGTGGACCTTCTGAGGCGTCAACAAGAAGCACAACACCGTCAACCATCGAAAGACCGCGCTCAACCTCGCCACCGAAGTCAGCGTGGCCTGGGGTGTCAATCACGTTGATGGTGATGTTCTTGCCACCGGCAGCTGGGCCAGCATAGGCAACCGCAGTGTTCTTGGCCAAAATGGTAATGCCCTTTTCGCGCTCAAGTTCACCTGAGTCCATTGCACGTTCAGCAACTGCTGCGTGCGAGTCAAACGAGTTTGTCTGTTTCAACATGGCATCAACCAATGTCGTTTTGCCGTGGTCAACGTGCGCCACAATAGCGACGTTGCGAAGTTCCTCACGCTTAGCGAGAGCCATAATTCATCCTCTTGGTATTTTGAAGCGGGCGTGCAAAAAGCAATCACACCGTTCAACTAGATTGCGCAGGGCATATCATCAGCCACACTGCACTTCAAGTCTAGCTTGAAGGCGGCCAAAAGCTACTATTAGCCAGCGAGATTCCAAGTGGCGTAACCCGCCGTTAAGCTCGCGCTACCGGCCACAACCGGGGTTTTTGCAAACTTTTTGGAGCTCGCGATAACAACTCGTGCCTGATAGAAAGGCAAGCCGTGCGCATTTGCGATTAGTTCAGCATCGATTTTCTTTAACGCGGATGCTTGGCCCACCTGATCACCCGCAGAAGCATACTCAACAAGCAAATCATTCAACTTGGTGTCTTGTGAAGCACTTACACCGTCGGCGAGAGCTAGTTCAAGGTCCGCGCCGGCTGAAGATAACACTGGAGTTTCACCTAAGAACACATCAAATTCACCCGCAGCTAAAGCTGGCCGCGGGTCACTCACTGAAACGTTCG
>CANFKN010000047.1 GCA_947447385.1 Microbacteriaceae bacterium | reverse complement strand
GCATGGTTTTGAGCTCGCTGGCGTTGAAACCAGTTAGCCACTCAATGACGATATCAATCTGCTTTGGGTCGCGGCCCTTGCGCTCTAGCTTGGCAACATAGAGCGGGTAAACCCGCGAAACCGGCATGCTGAAAATCTTGTGCATGGTTCTTATCGTAATCAAGCCAAACTAGGCTCGTGGTTCAAGCACCCCTCGCCTTAGACTCAACTTATGACTTTTGGCCTTCTGGCATCGGTGCTAGTTTTTGGTTTTGTGACTTCAATCACACCCGGGCCCAACAACACGTTTTTGTTCACGTCTGGGGCAAACTTTGGCGTGCGCCGTTCTCTGCCATATGCCAACGGAATCATCGCCGGCCTCAGCGTGATGATGCTAGCCATCGCGGCAGGGCTGGGAGTCATCTTTGCCACCACACCGCTGATTTATCAAAGCCTCAAGTGGGTGGGTTTTGCATACATCGTCTATATGGCCTATTTGATTGCACGCAGCACCACTAAATCAGAGTCGGGCGAGGCGCGTTACATCGGCTTTGCCCGCTCGGTTGCCTTTCAGTTCATCAACCCGAAGGCCTGGATCATCATGTCGGCTTTCATGGCAACATTCATTCACTTGGATGACCCCCTGCCCACCACGATCACTAACTGCGTGGCGTTTCTGATTGTCACTTGGCCCGGAGGCGTGATTTGGGCTGCCGGAGGCCAGGTGCTGAGCAACTGGCTGAGCAACCCGCGTCGCCGCCGAATCTTCAACATTGTGGCGGCAGTTTTGCTGGTTGCTTCGATGATTCCAGTTTTGACGTTGCACTAGGCGCGAGGGCCCGAAGTGGTGCCGACTTTTTAGCTATGCCGCCCGCCAGCAATACCAAGCCACCACGCTTCGGTAGGGGCGAAAACTATCGCCAAGAGGCGCGAGCTCTTTAGCCTCAGGCATGGCTTCAAGCCCAAAGATGTTTTGCCAGCCACGTCGAACGCCGAGGTCGCCGGTGGGCCAGACATCCAATCGACTTATTTGGTGCATCATAAACATGTCGACCGTCCACGGGCCGATTCCCCAAAGCGCATTTAGCTGGGTTGAAATCAACTCGTCGTCGAGCAGGTGCAAACCTTCAAAGTCAATCGTGCCTGAGAGCGATGCTTCGGCGAGGCCGCGAATGCTCTTGGTCTTGGCGCCAGAGAGGCCGGCAGCGCGCATGGCTTCGTCGGCCAAACTGGCAACGTGAGTTGGTTCAAGCACCCCACCGCAAAGCTCAACCAACCGTGCGTGAATCGTGTCAGCCGCCTTCACCGAAAGCTGTTGCGACACCACCGACTCAACCAGAGACTCAAAGTTGCTCACCGAAGGTGGCTTGCTGCCGAGTGTGCAAAGCGGGTTGGTTGCGATCACGCTGGCGAGGCGGGCATCGCGCTCGCTGAGTTCGGCGGCAATTGCGACCATGTCGATTTGGTTGAGCATTACACAAATCTACCCTTGCTCCAGATAGCTTAGAAAGCGTGATTCCCGTCTATTCAATCTCGAAGCCGTTCTTGGCACAGGCAGTTCTTGAACTGGGTGTGCCCCTCGATTCGCCTATTGGGCAGCACCTGCCCCAGCTTGCACCTGTCTATGCCTCGCGAACCATTGGCGCGCTGCTTAACCACACTTCGGGCCTTGCCGACTACGGCTTTTTGTCTGATTATCACGCTGCCGTTGACGCCCGCGAGCCGGCATGGTCGCGAGTCGAGCTGCTCGAACGATGCCTCGTCTTTCCGCACAGCTTTGAGGGTTTTCAATATTCAAATATCGGATACCTCCTGTTGCGCATGCTCGTCGAAGAGGTAACCGGCCTCGATTATTTTGAAGCGTTGGAGCAGCTGGTTTTTCATCCGTTGCAAATAAATGCCTTTGCCAAATGGGAGGAGCCCACCGAAGTGGTGCCAGGCTACGACCCGCGGTGGGTTTATTCGGGAACCTTCTTAGGCGAACCTTCGAGAGTTGCGGCGGCCATGGTGTCGCTCGTGCAACACCGGCGTGACACCTTAGGTTTGAGCGTTGGAACCACCGCTGTGAAGCAAGAAAACACCGGGTTCGAACGACCTGGCTATGGCTATGGCCTGATGGTTAACGTTGATTCGCCTGCTGAAGCGCCACGGTTCGCGGGTCACGGTGGCGGTGGCCCAGGATTCGGCCTGCTCGCCCTGGTGAACACACAAACCTTGCAGGGTGACTTTGAGTTTGCTACCGAAGGCTGGAACCAGACCGAAGCCATTGCAAAATTCGCCGCAGAACTCAGCGCCGAATAGCGTCTGAATCAGTTCTTGTGAGCCACCAAAACTCCTCTGATGCTTGAGTCGCCGAAACCATCGATCACAGATTCACACACGCAACATATGAACGAGATCGAATTCCAACCAACTAAGTCGGCGAAAAGGCCCTTCGAATCTCAAAATATTTGCTGTGGGCATCCCCAGAAAAATCGGTCATCACACGAGAGGCGCTGTGAGACTAAACGCACATATGTGTGCATAATCAAAAGTGATGAAAGAGATGAAACGACGAGCAATTGTTGTCGAAGATGACAGCCTAACGGCATGGTTGATTTCAACCGCACTTGAGCGCGCAAATTTTGATGTAGTGACGGCGAGCAACGTGTCAGACGCGGTTCAAGCGATCGAAGATTTCGACCCTGATCTAGCGCTTATGGACATCTCTTTGGGCGACGGCCCAAGTGGCCTTGACCTGGCCCACATCGTGCGCAAAAAGCATCCAGAGATTGGCGTGTTGATTCTCACAAAGCACCCAGACCCACGAAGTGCTGGTGCAGGCGATGAGATTCCCGAAGGTTGCGGTTTCTTGCGCAAAGAGACCGTTGGCGACATGAAGCTCTTGCTCGATTCAATTTCGATGGTCATGGCCAACAAATCAGTTTCGGTTCGTCAAGACCGCGACCCAGATCGACCAATGGCGGCGCTCTCAGCCAAACAGATTGAAATCTTGAGAATGCTGGCGCAGGGCCTCACCAATTCAGAAATCGCAGCAAGACTTGGCATTAGCAACTCAGCTATTGAGCAGCGCCTCACTGTAGTTTTCAAAGCCTTAGGTATCGCTGATATTCAAGGAGTCAGCCCTCGTGCTGAAGCAATGCGAATTTTCATCTCTAACGCGGGGTTGCCGAATCGTGAAGACTAAAAAAAGGCCAAAACTTCTAGACATTGCGCGCGTAGCTGTCGGCCCGCAACTCTTTGGTGGTCTGGTATTTTCAGGCACATTTATCTTGTCGCTGCTGATTCGTCTGAGCTCTATTCCAGGCGACAGGCAAGACCCGTTCTGGCTTTCGGTCGTCGTTACCCTGGTTGCACAAGTGGCAAGTTACTTGTGGCTAATCGTTGTTACGCGGCAGCTATCAAAGCTCAAAGGCCGCTGGGTTTACACCGCCGCTTCATCGATTTTGGTTGTGGGAGTGATTCGCGGCTTGGTTGTTCAAGGTTTCATAACCGAAAACGAACCATTCGTTACTTTCACATTATTCAATCGCATTGCATCGGGCACCGTGGTAGTGGGCTTTGGAACCCTGGCGATTAGCTATGTTGTCGGGGTCATGTCCACTCGCATCAAGATTCTGCGTGAGCTTCGTCTGCAACAGAACGAGATGCAAGTTGCAATTGCAACCAACAAAGCAACGGTTGACAACTGGCTTGACACCCTCGTGACTGATGTTAAACAGCAGCTGCACACAGCGCTCGGCTTCAAGAAGAAAATGTCAGGCAAACAACTTTCAGCATCAATCAACCGCGTCATAAACGATTTGGTGAGGCCTCTGTCATATCACCTCACATTTGAAAGCCCAGACAAACTTGCAGTGCAGAAGGCTTCAACTTCTAATCAGGGAATCATGCGAGACCTGCTGCAATCGTCATTGAATATTGACTTGCGCACCAAAGCTTGGGCTGTAGCGATTCTCGGTTTCTTTTGGACAATCGTTCCTGCGCAACGAATTTTTGGGTTCTCGAGAATTTATCTTGTGTTGATTCCCGTGGCCTTGATTTGGGTTTCATATTGGGGCATGGGCCTCTTCATCAACCACATTAAAGCCAGCGGTTCGGTTGTTGCTCGACTAGCGCTCTATTTAGTTTTGTTGACGCTTGCGGCTTACCCTTCGGCTTTTCTTGCACTCTCGCAAATGAACTACGGAGACGAAGAAGAAGTTGAACTCTTTGCCTGTGAAACCTCGATTGTGCTGGCACTAATCAGCATGACCATCTCACTGGCAATCGCAACTTACCAAGCTTCAATCGATGACCAGCGCAAGCTCGAAGACGTCGCACTCGAGCTCAAGTGGTTTGTTGCCCGCACTAGGGCTCAAATGTGGGAGCTACAGCGATCTGTGTCGAAGGTGCTTCACGGCCCTGTTCAGAGTTCATTGAGCGCCGCAGCAATCAGGTTAGACATGGCAGCAAAAGACCCTGTTTTGTTACCGCAGATTGTGGAGGAATCTAAAGCGTCGATTACCTCTGCAATAGAGGTGCTATCAGAGCCGGTCGATAAAACCCAAAGCTTGCGGGCTGGCCTTGAAAAGGTTTCGCAAGGGTGGAACGGCATCTGCGAGGTTTCGGTGAACCTGTCGACTGATCTTGAAGACCGCATCGAGGCAGATAGCAGTGCCTCGCGAGTGGCACTTGACATAGCTCAAGAGGCTATTTCAAACGCGGTTCGTCACGGCGGCGCTTCTGTGGCCGATGTGACTCTCGAATCTTCGGGTGAGAGCGAAATCACGCTCACCGTGCGCAATGACGGCAAGCCTGCGCCTCACAAAATCAAAGTCGGCCTAGGCACCAACCTTCTCGAAGAGTGCACACTTTCTTGGTCACGTGTCAGCGATGCGTTAGGCACGACCCTCACCTGCCGATTGCCAGTTAGTCGGTAGTTTTTCAGCCGTGTAAGGTTCGAACTTCGACCTTGCGGTTGCAAGCTTTTGAACCAGCTGCAGCCAAAGCCTCAGCCTGCGCGCGATCATCGGCCTTAATCAACCAGAACCCGCTCATGAACTCATTGTTATCAATCAGCGGGCCCATGTGCACCAAACTGGCACCGTCGCGATTATCAATCACGACCGAATTCTCAGGCCCATCGATTCCGCAGGCGATAATCCAGTGGCCGTTGGCCTCAAGCATTTCATTGAATTCATCGATGGCTGCCATTTCGTCACTGGTGCCAGAATTCGAACGGCTATCGATAACTGCTAACAAAAATCTCATGAAGAAATCATCGCTCCTTTTCGGCCAGCCCGCCACATGGCTTTGACAGTTAAACGAACGAGTGGTTTAGGCTTCGAATATGCAATCACCTGCAATGTTCATGCGAGGGGTTAAACACCCCGAGGCCTTTCACGGCGTTGGCAAGAAAAACGGCTTTTTTGAGGGCTGGTATGTCAAGCTCGTTAGCGCTGATCAATCGCAGCGCTGGGCAGTGATTCCAGGAATCTTTCGTGGCCTCAAGATCGACAACGATACGCAAACCGGCAGCCCAACTGCTAGCACCACCGATGTAGCTTTTGTGCAGGTTCTCGACGGCAAGACCGGCCGCTCCTGGTTTCACGAGTTTGCTATTTCTGAATTCGAAGCCGAAACAAAATCGTTCAGTGTTCGGGTTGGCGACAATCACTTTGATTCGCATGGCGCAACGCTGAATTTGCCGCAACTCAAGGGCCGAATCGAATACGCGTCAGCGATTGACTCGTGGCCAGTGACGTTAGCCTCGCCGGGCATTATGGGGTGGTATGGCCTCGTGCCGTTCATGGAGTGCTTTCACGGCATCGTCTCGTTTGGGCACGGCTTGAATGGCAAGCTAGAGGTTGAGGGTGTCGAGGTTGATTTTGGCAAGGGTCGCGGCTATATCGAAAAAGACTGGGGCAGGGCTTTTCCCGCTGGATACATCTGGATGCAGACCAACCACTTTGCCACTGAACCCGATGCTTCGTTGATTGCTTCAGTGGCGATTATTCCGTGGCTGGGGTCAGCGTTTCGCGGTTACATCATCGGCTTCAAGCACAGCGGTAAGTTGCACAAGTGGACCACCTATAACAAATCGCGCGAACAAGTTTTGAAAATCGATGACTCACACGTGCGATGGAGCTTGAGCGGCCCTGACGGAACACTCGAAATCTCGGGCGAACGCGCAATCGGCGGTCTGCTGCACGCTCCCCTGCGTTCTGCGATGCACCAAAGAGTCGAAGAGACCATGCTCGCGACCGTAACCGTGCGCCATCTAGATGCTTCGGGCCAGGTTATTTTCTCTGATACCGGCACAAGTGCAGCGATGGAAGTTTTTGGCGACCTACCGAGGCTCCTCAGCATCAAGCAGTGATTTCAGCAACAAAATTAAAGCCGCGCGATTGATTCGATGTCTTGCTCGAACTCGACAATGACATCATCGCTAACGGTTCGACGAGTATTGTCGATTGCCCAAAGGTAATGCTCCGTGGCCGTTGTAGTTGTCGGTTTGGCATCAACGTTGGTTTTGAAAACCGCCTGCTCCAAAGCGCGTTGCGAAGCTTTGCGTGCCGCATATTCGATGTCGGCTGGCGAAAATCCGACAGTGCGGTCAACCAAAAGAGCTAGGTCAATCGAACCGTGCGCCGATGAGGGAATGTAGCGACTCCAAATTGAACTGCGTGCTTCTGAGTCTGGCAAGCCAATCGGCATCACATAGTCGAATCTGCCGTGGCGGAGGAACGCGTCATCTAGAGCTCTGATGTAGTTGGTTGCGCAAACCAGGAGGCGACCTGGTCGCTCGCGAAATGCCGGAATCAGTTTCAACAGTTCGTTGGTCACGCCCTGAGTTGGCGAAGGGGGATCCCCTTTGCGCTTCGATGCAATTTCTTCAACCTCGTCAATGAAAACAACAACGTGCTCCAGGTCGTCGATTCTATTAAAAGTTTCGCGAAGGCCTCCAGCCACACCACTTGGGTCGCCCGCCAATCGCGAAGGAAAAACCTCGACAAACGGCCAGTCGAGCCTCGACGCCACAGCCTTGGCAAAGGTTGTCTTGCCTGTGCCAGGAGGCCCGAAAAGAACAATGGCTTTTGGTGGTTCAACGCCGAATGATTCTGCAAGGCTTGGGTCAGAAAGCGGCAGCACCAACCTGCGCTCAAGCATTTCTTTTTCTGGCGTCATGCCGGCGATTTTCGCCCATAAGTCTCGGGCCAGCACCCTGCCACCGAGCTGGTTCAAAATCTCGCGTTCGCGCTCGCCCACAGAAACTTCACGCTCAAAATAGTTCAGGTGCTTTAGCTGACGAAAACCCGATTTTTCAAGCACACCACTTCGGCCTGAGTCTGAAACCAACATAGACAACTTGCTAATGCCACCAACGGCCATCTCAGCTTCGAGTTCACTAATGAGTCGACTACCAACGCCTTTTGACTGGTGGCTTTCGGCCACGACGAGGAGCACAACCCATCCTTGTTCGTGAGCAACGCGACCAACTGCTGCGCCAACAAAAACGTCACCATCGTGAGCAACAATCGCAAAGTCTTTGTCGCAAGATGCCAGAATTTCAGCGAGCGAATAGACCGGCTCGAATCCCGAGTTTCTGGCTTGGTCCCATAGTTTGAGAAGCCCGTCGGTGTCAACGGCTTGAAAGTTTCTGAAACGAACGCTCATGTGCGGCTCGCTAAGCGGTGAATCTGGGCAAACATGGGTCTCCTCTTTGAGATCTGTGCTTTTAGTCAACTACATTTATCGCGATTCGGGTAGGTGCACTTCTGAAGGCCCAGATAATCAAAAATGTAGGTGGCCGAGAATAGTCTTCGCTTGTGAGGGGGTCTCACAAGAAGGGATGCAGAATGACGTTTTATGATGTTTCACTTTTTGGTTCAAAGATTGGCGGCTCAAGTCATGGCCTGTGGGAGGTTGTGAATGCTCTCAAAATCGTTGATAAATGGTTTGAAGTGAATCCCGATTTGGTTCGCAACATTCCTGGTTGCCAAGAATGTAATTTGACTAGGCCATATCAGGGCGACAATGCCCTTTGGCATTCGCTTTTGGTTCGTGAGTGTGTCGCTCAGGAAATTTCGAAAGACGCAACCTTTCAGTGGACCAAAAAGAATGGCATTGGCCGCCAAGCGCCTAGCGATTATCTTGACCAACTTGTAGAGGCGCGCGAAGAAACTTGGTTCACTCTAGAAATCGATGAACTCTGAAGCTCAGCCTCGAGCTGTAGGCACGGTGATTTCGGCAGCCGAGATTCGGTCAGCGCCAAAAGTGTTGATGACCGATTCTGCTGGGTGGCCGATTGCGATGCCATAGAGCAACTTGTAGCCTTTGGGCACCTTGAACTCTCGGCGAATGGCATCAGCCCAGAGAACCGCCGCACCTTGAGCGCAGGTGCCTAAGCCGCGAGCATGTGCGCTAAGCATCAGGTTCTGGCTGAAAAGGCCTGCATCGTTGGCTGCGTGAACACCGAGGTCTTTGTGAGCGAAGATGAAAAGCTCAACAGGTGCGCCAAAGAACTCATAGTTCTTCATCCACTGTTTTTCACGTGCTTGCTTGTCGCCGCG
>CANFKN010000046.1 GCA_947447385.1 Microbacteriaceae bacterium | reverse complement strand
CTAGCAATACAGAGTCGGTGACCAAGGCGCGCGAATGAACGCGAACGTTAGGCGACAATACGCTGCGCTCAACAATGCCACCAGAGACGACTGTGCCGAGAGAAACGATTGAGTCTGTGGTGCGCCCCTGATTGCCTTCGCCGTCATGCACAAACTTTGCCGGCGGCAGGTTGATCTGCTGAGTAAAAATCGGCCATTCGTTGTTGTAAAGATTGAAAACAGGCATCACCGAGATTAGATCCATGTGGGCATCGTAGTAAGAATCGATTGTTCCGACATCGCGCCAGTAACTCTTATCGCGGTCTGTTGAGCCCGGAATCTCATTAAACGTGAAGTCATAAACGCCGGCGTCTTCGCGACCAACCATGTATGGCACGATGTCGCCACCCATGTCGTGGCTTGAAGTTTCTAGGGTGCCGTCATGCTCGATGGCTTCGATGAGTGCCTTGGCGCTAAAAACATAGTTGCCCATTGAAGCCAGAACCTCGTGAGGGCTTTCTAGCAAGCCTTTAGGGTCGCTTGGCTTCTCGCGAAATGCCGCGATTTTTGTTGGGTCTTTATCGTCAACTTCAATAACGCCAAACTGGTCAGCCAAAGAAATCGGTTGGCGAATCGCAGCCACTGTCACACCACGACCAGATTTAATGTGAGCCTCAATCATTTGGTCAAAATCCATGCGATAAACGTGGTCAGCGCCAACCACCACGACGATGTCAGGGGTTTCGTCGCTCAACAAGTTCATGCTCTGCAGAATTGCGTCGGCTGAACCGCTGAACCAGCGCTTGCCAAGACGCTGTTGTGCAGGAACCGATGCCACATAAGCTCCCAACAACGGTGACATGCGCCAGGTTTGCGAGATGTGACGGTCGAGTGAGTGCGACTTGTATTGAGTTAAAACAACGATGCGACGCATGCCTGAGTTGATGAGGTTTGAAAGCGCAAAATCTATCAATCGGTAGCTACCGCCGAAAGGAACAGCAGGTTTCGCGCGGTCAGCCGTCAGCGGCATTAGACGCTTTCCTTCGCCGCCAGCTAAAACCATTCCAAAAATACGCAATGCACTCATACTCGAAATGTTATTACCTAAAGCGAGCCCACATTTGCAACCGCTAACATACAGACATGAGAATCGACCTCGTTAGCAAAGAATATCCACCCACAATCTATGGCGGCGCGGGCGTGCACGTCGCTGAATTGGTGAAAGTTCTGCGAAAACACATCGAGGTTCGTGTTCACGCATTTGGTGATGAACGTAATGAAATTGATACATTTTCTTACACTCACGGCCACGAGTTTGATGACTCAAATGCAGCATTGCAAACAATGGCCACCGATTTGACCATGGTTGGCAACATCGCTGGTGCCGACTTGGTTCACTCTCACACTTGGTATGCCAACTTTGCCGGGCAGGTGGCCGGCACTTTGCACGGCATTCCGCACCTAATCACTGCCCACAGTCTTGAGCCGTTGCGCCCGTGGAAAGAAGATCAACTCGGCGGTGGTTACCGCCTATCATCTTGGGTTGAGCGCACCGCCTACGAGGGTGCAACCGGCATCATCGCCGTAAGCCATGGAATGCGAGCCGACATTTTGCGCGCCTACCCGCAGCTAGACCCCAATAAGGTTTCTGTGGTGCACAACGGCATCGACCTGGAGGCTTTTCAAGCAGCCAGTAACCCTGATTTAGTTCGAGCCCTCGGCATCAACCCAGACCAGCGCAGCGTGGCATTCGTTGGCCGCATCACTCAACAAAAAGGTTTGCCCTACTTACTGAAGGCGGCGCGTGCACTGCCTGCCGACGTTCAACTTGTGCTCTGTGCCGGCGCGCCTGACACCAAAGAAATTTTGAACACCGTCACCGAGTTGGTTGAAGAACTTCGCAAGGTTCGCGACAACGTGATTTGGGTTGAAAAACACCTCAGTCGCCAAGAGTTGATTGCTGTGCTTTCGGCAACCACAGTATTTGCCTGCCCCTCAATCTATGAACCACTTGGCATCGTAAACCTTGAGGCCATGGCCTGTGGCACGCCAGTTGTCGCAACTGCCACCGGCGGTATTCCTGAGGTCGTTGCCCACGGCGAGACGGGCCTTCTCGTGCCGATTGAGCAATTGCAAGACGGCTCTGGCAAACCTCTTGATGAAGCTAAGTTTGTGGGTGACTTTGCAGCCGCTCTGAACCTTGCTCTAGAACACACCGACCTAGCAGCCTTTGGCGCGGCCGGCCGCAAACGCGTTGAAGAACACTTCAGTTGGGATTCAATCGCTGCGCAAACCATCAGCGTGTATTCGAAGGCAATCGGCGCTTAGCTCTTGCTGGTGTCTTAGGCTCTAAAGCATGGCTGTTGTAATCAATTTCAATAACGTAACCGTGGTGCGCGAAGGCCGCCCGATTTTAGACAATGTTGACTTCACCGTTGAAGAAAAGCAGCGCTGGGCCATCGTTGGCCCAAACGGTGCAGGAAAAACGACCTTGTTGCGAGTTGCTGCCGCGCAATTGCAACCAACCACTGGCACGGCAACGATTTTGGGGGAGCAGCTGGGTGAAATCAACGTTTTTGACCTGCAGACTCGAATCGGTTTTGCGTCAACAGCTCTAGCAAATCGCATTCCCAACTCAGAAACCGTAGTCAATGCTGTGATGACCGCAGCATATGCCGTCACCGGTCGATGGACTGAAACCTATGACGAGATCGACGAACGCCGGGCCCGTCGAGTGCTGAATGAATGGCATCTTCTCGATTTGGCTGACCGTGCGTTTGGCACGCTTAGCGACGGCGAACGCAAAAGAGTTCAAATCGCTCGCGCTGTCATGACCGACCCAGAGCTACTTTTGCTTGATGAGCCTGTCGCAAGCCTCGACATGGCCTCACGCGAGCTAACCGTAGGTGTTCTTGGTCAATATGCCAGCTCACCGATTGCACCAGCAATGGTTATGGTGACGCATCACCTCGAAGAGATTCCTGAGGGTTTCACTCACGCCTTGCTGATGAAAAACGGCAGGATTTTCTCGGCTGGTGAAATTCACAGCACACTCACTTCAGACAAGGTCAGTGAAGCATTTGGTTTTGGTTTGCACGTTGAGTTTGACGATGGCCGCTTTCACGCAAGAGCGCGCTAAAGAAAACATTTCAAAACACGGCAAAACACACTCGAAGAGATGGCGATGAGTGAGAGATTCTGCTAACATCTATCTTTAGTGCTATTTAGCTCTCGACCCCATTTTTAGATTTTTAGAAGGTAGCTTTTCATGAAGGCAAACATTCACCCAAAGTACGAGCAAGTTGTTTTTCGCGACTTGGCTTCTGGTGTTGCATTCCTAACCCGTTCAACTGCTACTAGCAGCAAGACCATCGAATGGGAAGACGGCAACAGCTACCCAGTTTTCGACGTTGAAATCTCTTCAGCTTCACACCCTTTCTACACAGGCAAGCAGCGCATCATGGACGCAGCCGGCCGTGTCGAGCGCTTCAACGCTCGTTACAAGGGTTTCGGCGCCTAATTTTTTAGGCACGGATGCCCTCCAGCATCCAACCAAAGCTTCAACAAAAAAGCACCCCGTCTCTGGGGTGCTTTTTTTATGCCAAAGTTTTTAGCCTAGATGGCTCTGATTGGCCAGCCAAAGTCGGTGATCAGAGGTTTTCCTAGCCCCTCGAGAAACCGGTTGAATGAAATGTCTTGTTCGAGTGACCAACTGACCTGGCCCTCGTGCAACTCGGTTAGCGAATATTCGTCGAGCAACTTGAACTTGTTCAAAACGGCTAATGCAACGCGCCCCGCTGCGATGGCATCTGCCGTTGCATTGTGAGCGTCGTCACCCAGGGCAACCCCATAAAGTTCGGTCGATGCGGTTAGCGTGCGCTTGCCCTTGCGCCATTTGTCGAACCGGCGATCGAGCACCAACGGGTCAATAACAGGCATTGGCTCAGTTAGTGCCGACAGGCCAAGCGCCTCGGAGTTGCTCTTGAGAATCGTGAAGTCATAGCTCGCGTTGTATGCCACGACGGGAATGCCTTCAGCAAAAAGTTCAGCGAGCTTAGCGTTTATCTCGCCAACAACTTCAATAAGCGGCCGACCATTTGCCACGGCAAAATCAGTAGTCACACCGTGAACGCTCGCCGCAATTTCAGGAATTTCAACACCGGGGTTTGCCAACCACTCGTGGGCTTCGCCGATTAGATTGCCTTCTAAGTCAATGACGGCAACGCATGCGGTGACGATTTTTGATTGGGCAAGGTCAAGGCCAGTGGTCTCGAGGTCGAAAACGGCAATTTGATTGAGATTATTCACATTGACAACCATAGGGGCGGTTGCCGACTTTTTAGCGCAGGCCTAGGAGTGCACGCGATCAAGTCACGACGGTCACTAGGGGCAAAGCCCAACGCCGCGCGCCAACTCGAGGGCCGCCACTGACTGGTTCAGAGTAAAAATATGTAAACCAGGAGCACCCACGTCAAGCAATTTGACACCTAGGTCGATGGTGAACTGCATTCCGATTCGTCGGGCTTCGGCTTCATCAGCGCTCTCAAGCTGACCTAACAACTCGGCGGGAATCGACGCGCCACTCATGGCTGCCATGCGAATTACCTGCTTGGCGTTGTTGATTGGCATGAGCCCAGGCACGATGGGCAACGTGGCACCCGCAGCATCGGCAGAGTTGCGGAGTGCAAGGTAGGCATCCAAGCTAAAAAATAGTTGAGTGATGGCGAACGATGCACCCGCTGCCTGCTTGAGCGCAAGAACTTTCGAATCGTGAGCCATATCTGGCGACTCTGGGTGAACCTCTGGAAAAGCGCCAACGCCGACCTCGAGAGCTGAAACTTCGTGAGCCAACTCGACCAACTCTAGAGCGGTCCCCAGATCACCATCGGCGAGCGCGTTTGGGTTATCTTTTGGAGCATCGCCGCGAATTGCGAGAAGCGACTTGACTCCCGCGGCTTCAAAACGTCGGATGATTTCGCCCGTGCCGGCCCGCGTCGCTCCAACTGCGGTTAGGTGGCCAACGGTGGTGATCTGAGGGGCCATATGTTCGACGATGCTTAGCGTTCGTGCACTATTTGAACCACCAGCGCCGTAGGTGACTGAAACGAAGTCGGCCTTGGCCTCGAGAACGTCGTCGAAAGTTCGCCAAAGTGAGGCTTCACCGGCTTCATCTTTCGGGGGAAAAAACTCAAACGAAAGCGTGGGAGCGCCGGCAGCTTGACGGTTCGTGATTAGCTCAGTGACACTGCTGATTGGTGCAGGGGTGATGTTACTGCGCAGCAGTTGTTGATTGGGCATTCACCTAGTTTAACAAGGCCTGCGGCTATCGAGGGTGGCTCGGTCACAGCAAACGTAACCCAGCGAAACATAACCTGCTGTCGGCGTGCCGCGGTAAACTAGATGTTCTATGTTTAACCCCCGTTCTCAAGCGCTTATTGACGCTGTTCGCACCCGTGTTGTCGTTGCCGATGGCGCTATGGGCACCATGATTCAAGAGGCCCGCCCGTCGCTCGACGATTTTGAGGGGCACGAGGGTTGCAACGAGATTCTCAACGTGACTCGCCCAGAAATAATCGGCCATATTCATGCCCAATATTTGAAGTCTGGCGCCGAGGCGATTGAGACGAACACTTTTGGTGCTAACTTCGCGAACTTGGCCGAATATGGCATCGAGAGCCGCATTGAAGAGCTGGCTTTTGCTGGTGCCAAGATCGCTCGCGAGACAGCTGATGATTTCGCAACCGAGGCTAAGCCACGCTGGGTTCTCGGTTCAATCGGCCCTGGCACAAAGTTGCCTTCACTCGGCCACGAAAAGTTTGCTGTTCTGCGCGATGCTTATCAGTTGCAGGTCACCGGCATGTTGCGCGGTGGCATTGACGCGGTTTTGATTGAAACTTCACAAGACCTACTTCAGGCAAAGAGTGCCGTTATCGGCGCTAAGCGCGCTATGAAGGCGCTTGACCACAGGGTTCCGGTTTTGGTTTCGGTCACGATCGAGACAACCGGCACGATGTTGATGGGGTCTGAGATTGGTGCTGCCCTCACTGCACTGAGCGCTCTCGGAATCGACGCTATCGGTTTGAACTGCGCTACTGGCCCGACCGAGATGAGCGAACACCTTCGTTATCTGGGCAAGTTCTCAAGTCTGCCTCTCGTCGTTATGCCTAATGCTGGCCTGCCTATTTTGGGCCCTCACGGCGCACACTACCCACTGACACCATCTGAGTTGGCAACAGCACAACTGCAGTTCGTCAATGATTACGGCGCGGGCCTTGTTGGCGGTTGCTGCGGAACGACACCGGCTCACATTGCAGAACTGGCTAAAAAGGTTGAAGGCGCAACGCCTAAGCGCCCAGCTTTCACCGACGAGCCTGGTTTGGCCAGCCTCTATCAGCACCAGCCTTTTGACCAGACCATGACTTACCTGTCAATCGGCGAGCGCACCAATGCCAACGGTTCAAAGGCGTTTCGCGAGGCTTTGCTGGCTGAAAACTGGGATGAATGCCTAGAGATTGCCCGCAGCCAAACCCGTGAGGGTGCTCACTTGCTTGACGTGTGTGTTGACTATGTTGGTCGTGACGGTGCCCGCGATGCTCGCGAGCTGGTTTCACGTTTGGCTACTGCCACCACACTGCCGTTGGTTCTAGACAGCACAGAGCCTGCCGTTCTCGAGGCCGGGCTTGAGTGCATGGGTGGTCGCGCCATGATCAACTCGGTTAACTACGAAGATGGCGATGGCCCTAGCTCACGTTTTGCGCGAATCATGCCGATGGTCGTTGAACATGGCGCGGCCGTCGTTGCTCTCACGATTGATGAAGAGGGTCAGGCTCGCACAGCCCCGACCAAGTTCGCCATCGCTAAACGCCTCATCGACGACTTGACCGCCAACTGGGGCATGCGCCTCGTTGATATCACCGTTGACACCCTTACTTTTCCCATCGCAACGGGTCAAGATGAAACTCGTCGTGACGGCATCGAAACAATCGAAGCGATTCGTCTGCTGAACGAGGCATACCCTGGCGTTCAAACCACTTTAGGCATCTCTAACATCTCGTTCGGTCTAAGCCCGGCAGCGCGTCACGTGCTCAACTCGGTTTTCTTGCACGAATGCATCAAGGTTGGCCTAACTTCGGCCATTGTTCACGCCGCTCGCATCATGCCACTGAGCCAGGTGCCCGAGAAGCAGCTCACTGCCGCACTCGATCTTATTTATGACCGTCGAACCTACGACGAAGACGGCAACACCGTCAACGACCCGTTGACCAACTTCTTAGATGTGTTCAGCGGCATCGACGCTGCTGCTGCCCGCAAATCGCGCGCTGACGAACTAGCAGCCATGCCTCTTGATGACCGACTGAAGCAGCGCATCATCGATGGTGAAAAGAAGGGCCTTGAGCCTGACCTTGACGAAGCGATGGCGCAGGGCAAGACCGCACTCAGCATCATCAATGACAACCTTCTGGTTGGCATGCAGGTTGTTGGCGAACTATTTGGCAAAGGCGAAATGCAATTGCCGTTCGTTTTGCAGTCGGCTGAGGTAATGAAGACGGCTGTTGCCCACCTTGAGCCTTTCATTGAGAAAAGCGAAGACAGCGGCAAAGGCAGAATTCTGCTGGCAACCGTGCGTGGCGACGTTCACGACATCGGCAAGAACCTCGTCGATATCATCCTCTCGAATAATGGTTTTGAAACCGTCAACATCGGCATTAAGCAGCCGGTAAACGAAATTTTGAAGGCCGCCGAAGAACACTCGGTTGACGTCATTGGCATGAGTGGTTTGCTGGTCAAATCGACGCAGGTTATGAAAGAGAATCTCGAAGAGATGAACCTGCGCGGCATCGCGGCGAAATACCCGGTGATTTTAGGTGGTGCGGCCCTAACCCGCAGCTTTGTTGAGCAAGACCTCGCTGAGATCTATGAGGGCGAAGTGCGCTATGCCCGAGACGCTTTCGAAGGTCTGCGCCTAATGGACGCCCTCGTGAAGATCAAGCGCGGCGACACTTCGGTTAGCCTGCCGCCGCTCAAAAAGCGCTTGGTAGCACCCAAAAACCTATTGGTGCGCACCGTGCCAGATATGATGCCAGACCGAAGCGATGTGGCAACCGACAACGAGATTCCTGAGGCGCCGTTTCTTGGCGTGCGCGTCGTCAAGGGCATTCCGCTGCGTGACTATGCAAGTTTCTTAGATGAACGTGCAACATTTATGGGTCAGTGGGGGCTAAAACCTTCACGAGCTGACGATGGCGCAAGCTATGAAGAGCTCGTCGAAACCGAAGGTCGGCCACGCCTGCGTGCCTGGCTTGAGCGCATCCAGACTGAGGGTTGGCTCGAGGCCGCTGTCGTTTATGGGTATTTTCCGGCGGTATCAGAGGGCGATGAACTCATCATTTTGCATCACGGCCCAGAAAACGCCACAGATGGTGGTTCTGGCGGCGTGCCAGGCACCGAGCGCCTTCGATTCAAGTTTCCGCGTCAGGCCCGTGACCGACACCTTTGCCTGAGTGACTATGTCGCCTCACGTGAGAGCGGCAAAGTCGATGTTGTGCCTTTTCAACT
>CANFKN010000045.1 GCA_947447385.1 Microbacteriaceae bacterium | reverse complement strand
GTCACGAATACGAGGTAGCGCTAGAGCCAATAGGCGGTCTAGGAACTCCCACATGCGGTCGCCACGCAAGGTTACGTGCGCACCAATTGCTTGGCCCTCACGAAGCTTGAACTGAGCGATTGACTTGCGAGCCAAGTTAACCTGTGGCTTCTGGCCGGTGATCGCGGTTAGGTCGCGAATTGCGCCGTCGATTAGCTTGCCGTCTTTAGCAGCGTCGCCAACACCCATGTTTACAACAATCTTGGTCAGGTTTGGAACCTGGTGTGGGTTGCTGAAACCGAATTCGGCAGTTAGCTTGGCAATGATTTCATCGCGGTACTGCTGCTTTAGACGAGGTAGTGGCTTGCCAGCGACTGCAGCTTTAGCTGCAGCCTTCTTTGGTGTTGCCTTGGTTGCTTTTACAGTTGCGTCAGTCATTAGATGTCCTTACCTGACTTCTTAGCAACGCGAACGCGAACGGTCTTCTTGACGCCGTCTTTAACAACGGTCTCAAAGCGAACGCCGATGCGGGTTGGCTTTTTGCTCGATGGGTCGATTAGCGCCACGTTTGAAATGTGGATCGGAGCCTCAACGGTCTCGATGCCACCAGTCTTGGTGCCGCGGTCGGTCTGAGAAACCTTGGTGTGCTTGGTCACTAGGTTGATGCCTTCGACGATAACGCGGTTGCGCTCTTTGTCGATGCTCAAAACGTGACCCTGCTTGCCGCGGTCGCCGCCACGGTCTTGCTTCTTGCCGGTGATGACCTGAACTAGGTCACCCTTCTTGATGGTCGCCATGATTAAATAACCTCCGGGGCTAGCGAGATGATCTTCATGAACTTCTTGTCGCGAAGCTCACGGCCAACTGGGCCGAAAATGCGGGTGCCACGAGGCTCGCCGTCATTCTTGATGATTACTGCTGCGTTCTCGTCGAACTTGATGTATGAACCGTCTGGACGACGGGTCTCTTTTTTGGTGCGAACGATTACAGCCTTGACGACGTCACTCTTTTTGACGTTGCCGCCAGGGATGGCGTCTTTAACGGTGCATACGATTACGTCACCCAAGCCTGCATAGCGACGCTTTGAGCCGCCAAGCACGCGAATGACGAGTAGCTCCTTAGCGCCGGTGTTATCGGCAACTTTGAGTCGTGACTCCTGCTGAAGCATTTGTTACTCCTTGATAGTGGGGCGCTCGATTTTGCGAGACCCCAGGGGTTTACTTGGCCTTTTCGACGATTTCGACTAGACGCCAGTTTTTGGTGGCTGACAATGGACGGGTCTCGCTGATGATCACGAGGTCGCCAATGCCTGCTGAGTTAAGCTCGTCGTGAGCCTTGACCTTGTTGCTGCGGCGAATAACCTTGCCATAAAGCGGGTGCTTTACGCGGTCTTCAACCTCAACAACGATGGTCTTGTTCATCTTGTCGCTGACTACATAGCCACGACGGGTCTTGCGGTAACCACGAGTTTCTTCAGCGGTTGCCTCAGCCGGTGCTGCTGCTTTGTTTGCTTCAGCCATGGTTATGCCTCCTCAGTTGCGGCAGCTGGGGCAGCTGCAGCCTTCTTTGCCTTGGTTGCTGGGGCAGCGGCTGCCGCAGCTGGAACGGCACGAATGCCGAGTTCACGCTCACGAATGATGGTGTAGATGCGGGCGATGTCGCGCTTTACAGCACGCAAACGTCCGTGGCTCTCTAGCTGGCCGGTGGCCGACTGAAAACGCAAGTTGAAAAGCTCTTCTTTAGCTTTCTTTAGCTCTTCGACTAGAACTGAGTCTTCAATCTTGTCGAGGCTTTCTGGGGTTAGGTTCTCTGAACCGATCGCCATTATGCGTCACCTTCTTCGCGCTTGATGATGCGAGCTTTTAGTGGGAGCTTGTGGATAGCGCGAGTCATTGCTTCGCGGGCTAGCTGCTCTGAAACGCCGCTAACTTCGAAAAGCACGCGACCAGGCTTAACGCTGGCTACCCACCACTCTGGTGAACCCTTACCTGAACCCATGCGGGTTTCGGCAGGCTTCTTGGTTAGTGGACGGTCTGGAAAGATGTTGATCCAGACTTTTCCACCACGCTTGATGTGACGAGTCATTGCGATACGCGCAGACTCAATCTGACGGTTGGTGACGTATGCAGGGGTTAGTGCCTGAATACCGTATTCACCGAAGTTCACAGTTGTGCCACCCTTTGATGCGCCTGAACGCTTTGGGTGGTGCTGCTTGCGGTGCTTTACACGACGTGGAATCAACATGATTATGCCTCCGTTGCTACTGCTGCAACAGCAGGTGCTTCTGCGCGAGGAGCAGCGCCACGACGTGGACGGTCTGATCCGCGGCCATCGCGGTCGTTGTTGCGAACTGGTTTAGCGTTGGCCTGCTCACGAGCAAGCTCCTTGTTGGTGATGTCACCCTTGTAGATCCAAACCTTCACACCGATGCGACCGAATGTGGTCTTAGCCTCATAGAAGCCATAGTCGATGTTTGCACGAAGGGTGTGCAGTGGAACACGGCCTTCGCGGTAGAACTCTGAACGTGACATTTCAGCGCCGCCAAGACGACCGGCACACTGAATACGAATACCCTTAGCACCCTGACGCATTGCGCCCTGCATGCCCTTGCGCATTGCGCGACGGAATGCAACACGGCTAGCAAGCTGCTCAGCAACACCCTGGGCTACAAGCTGGGCGTCCATCTCAGGGTTCTTGACCTCAAGAATGTTTAGCTGAATCTGCTTCTTGGTTAGAGTCTCGAGCGAAGCGCGGATCTTCTCTGCCTCTTCGCCACGGCGACCGATAACCAAGCCCGGGCGTGCGGTGTGAATGTCAACACGAACACGGTCACGGGTGCGCTCGATCTCAACACGTGAGACGCCAGCGCGGTCTAGACGACTGGTTAGCAGCGCACGAATCTTGATGTCTTCGGTTACGTAGTCTTGGTAACGCTGACCCTTTTTAGTTGAGTCTGCGAACCAGCGCGACACGTGGTCGGTGGTGATTCCAAGGCGAAAGCCGTATGGGTTTACTTTTTGACCCATTAGTTGTTCCTCGTCTTCTGCGCGCTTGCCTTGTCAGCAAGTTCATCTGGGGTAGCAACCACAATGGTGATGTGGCTGGTGCGCTTTAGGATGCGGAATGCGCGTCCCTGGGCACGTGGCATGAAGCGCTTAAGCGTGGTGCCTTCGTCAACAAATGCTGCCGAAACGATTAGGTCGTCTTCATCAAAGTAAGTGTTTGCTGCATCAGCCTTGACCTTTGCGTTCGCCATAGCAGCGTGAACCAATTTGTAGATTGGAACGCTGGCTGCCTGTGGTGCAAACTTCAAGATTGCTAGTGCCTCAGTTGCCTGCTTGCCGCGGATCAGGTTAACGACGCGGCGAGCTTTCATTGGGGTGACGCGGATGTGGCGCACGCGTGCGACTGCTTCCATTGTCTTTCCTCTCGTCTTCTCAGGCGCCGCTTACTTGCGGCGACCCTTCTTGTCGTCCTTCACGTGACCACGGAAGGTGCGGGTTGGTGAGAATTCGCCAAGCTTGTGACCAACCATGGTCTCGCTGACGAAAACTGGAACGTGCTTGCGACCGTCGTGCACTGCGATGGTGTGACCCAACATTGCAGGAATGATCATCGAGCGACGTGACCAGGTCTTGATTACGTTTTTGGTGCCGGCTTCGTTTTGCTTGACTACCTTTTGGAAAAGGTGGTCGTCAACAAACGGGCCCTTCTTTAGACTGCGTGGCATATGTTCAGACTCCTACTAGCGCTTCTTGCCAACGGTACGACGACGAACGATCAACTTGTCGCTCGGAAGGTTTGGCTTGCGGGTGCGGCCCTCTGCCTGACCCCAAGGTGTTACTGGGTGACGACCACCAGAGGTCTTACCTTCACCACCACCGTGTGGGTGATCAACAGGGTTCATAGCTACACCACGAACGGTTGGGCGAACGCCCTTCCAGCGCATGCGGCCAGCCTTACCCCAGTTGATGTTTGACTGTTCGGCGTTGCCAACTTCACCAATCGATGCACGGCAGCGAGCGTCGACGTTGCGAATTTCACCTGATGGCAGACGAAGCTGCGCATAAGGTCCATCCTTAGCAACAAGACGGATGCTTGCACCAGCTGAACGACCAAGCTTTGCACCGCCACCAGGCTTCAACTCAATGGCGTGAATCACGGTACCCACTGGGATGTTCTTTAGTGGCAGGTTGTTACCTGGCTTGATGTCGGCTGTTGGGCCCTGCTCAATGCGGTCGCCCTGCTTTAGCTTGTTCGGCGCGATGATGTAGCGCTTTTCGCCGTCTGCATAGTGAAGCAGAGCGATGCGAGCAGTGCGGTTCGGGTCGTACTCAATGTGAGCAACGGTTGCCGGAACACCATCTTTGTCGTGACGACGGAAGTCGATGACACGGTACTGGCGCTTGTGGCCACCACCAATGTGACGAGTTGTGATGCGACCTGAAGCATTGCGACCACCGGTTTTGTGCAGTGGACGTAGCAATGACTTCTCTGGAGTTGAGCGAGTGATCTCGGCAAAATCTGATACCGATGAGCCGCGCAGACCAGGGGTCGTTGGCTTATATTTGCGAATTCCCATTTTCTAAATTCCTCTTTGGCCTTGGGGTTAACCGACGTTTGTGAAGATGTCGATGGTGCCCGACTTCAAGGTGACGATGGCGCGCTTGGTGTCTTTGCGCTTGCCAACACCGAACTTGGTGCGGCGAACTTTTCCAACGCGGTTCAAAGTGTTAACCGATGCAACTTCAACCTTGAAAATGTTTTCAATGGCCTGCTTGATTTCGGTCTTGTTTGAACGAGGGTCAACTTCGAAGGTGTACTTACCCTGGTCGATCAAGCTGTAGCTCTTTTCAGAGACAACAGGCTTGATGATTACGTCACGAAGGTTCTTGTTTAGAGCAGTCATGATTAGGCCTCCTTGATCTCAGCTGAGCTTGCAGCGGCCTTAACCGTTGCGCCCTTAGCAGGACCCGCGATGTAGGCCTGAAGTGCGGCCTGGGTGAACACAACGTCGTCGCTAACGATTACGTCATAAGCGTTGATCTGGTCAACTGGCAGAACGTGAACGGTCTGCAAGTTGCGTAGGCTCTTGTAGCTCAAGTCGTCTGAACGGTCTAGAACAACTAGAACGTTCTTGCGCTGAGTTACGGTTGCCAAGAAAGCTGCTGCTGCCTTGGTCGACGGGGCTTCGCCCTGCGAGAAAGCTGAAACTACGTGCAGACGGCCGTTGCGGGCACGGTCTGAAAGAGCTCCCTTGATTGCAGCTGCAATCATCTTCTTTGGGGTGCGCTGGTCGTAGTCGCGTGGCTTTGGACCATGTGCTACCCAACCGCCGCGCATCTGAGGTGCACGAAGCGAACCCTGACGGGCGCGACCGGTTCCCTTTTGCTTGAAGGGCTTCTTACCGGTTCCTGAAACTTCACCGTGACGCTTGGTTGACTGGGTGCCCTGACGAGCAGCTGCCAACTGAGCAACAACAACCTGGTGAATTAGCGGAACGTTTGCCTGAACATCGAAAAGTTCAGCTGGAAGGTCGATTGAGCCGGCCTTCTTGCCCTGAACGTCTAGAACGTCAACCTTGCTGTTTTCTGACATTGGGTTACGCTCCCTTCACTGCATTGCGAACGAATACGAGCTGGCCCTTAGGGCCTGGCACGGCACCCTTTACAAGCAATAGACCGCGCTCGGCGTCAACTGCGTGCAGGGTTAGGTTTAGTGTGGTGACACGGTCTGTACCCATGCGACCAGCCATGCGAGTGCCCTTGAACACGCGTGATGGAGTCGATGATGCACCGATCGAACCTGGCTTGCGGTGGTTGCGGTGTGCACCGTGAGATGCGCCTACACCGTGGAAGCCGTGACGCTTCATGTGACCTGCAAAGCCTTTACCCTTGCTGGTGCCAACAACGTCAACTTTGATGCCGGCTTCGAGAACCTCAACACCAAGCTCTTGGCCAACTTCATAAGAAGCTGCGTCAGCGGTGCGAATTTCTGCGATGTGGCGACGTGGGTTAACGCCTGCTTTGGCGAAGTGACCAGTAGTTGGCTGGTTCACCTTGCGAGGGTCGATAGCACCGTAGGCAACCTGAATGGCGTTGTAGCCATCGGTCTCTAGGTTCTTGATCTGGGTGACAACGTTCGAGCCAGCTTCGATAACGGTAACTGGAACCAACTTGTTGTTTTCGTCCCAAACCTGAGTCATGCCCAGCTTCTTGCCGAGCAGACCCTTAACAGTCTTGTTTTCGGTAGTCATGGGTTTCCTTAGAGCTTGATCTCGATGTTGACGTCAGCAGGCAAGTCAAGACGCATCAACGAGTCAACTGCTTTAGGAGTTGGGTCGATGATGTCGATTACGCGCTTGTGGGTGCGCATCTCGAAGTGCTCGCGGCTGTCTTTGTATTTGTGAGGTGAACGAATCACACAGACTACGTTCTTCTCGGTAGGCAGTGGAACTGGACCTACAACGGTGGCGCCGGCACGGGTAACCGTGTCGACAATCTTGCGCGCCGACGAATCGATGACCTCGTGGTCATACGACTTTAGTCGGATGCGGATTTTGTTAGCCGCCATATTGACTCGCTCTCATTCACACCCGCACCTTTCGGCACGGGACGCTTTAGTAGCACTACTTGTGTTGCACCACTGTTCTTCTGTCAAAACCCATCGGAATGCCTCTCGGCATGAACCCGGTGGGGTACTGCTACTCCGACCCACGCTGTCGGGCGTGTCGCGCAAAAATCTCACGCGAAAGTCAAACAAAGTTTGATCGGATAATTTTCTGTTCTTGCCGCGACCGGCACCCCTCAACTAGAACAGTTGGTTGTGCAATATGCCTGCGGTGTGCGCGATTTATACCACGCAAATTTGCGAACCTGTCTATCCTGCCACATCATGGCGTGTCATTGCAAGTTAATGGACCACGAAATCACTACTATTCTCAGAGTTTCTGGTTTCGGTCGTGCTGATCGAGGCATTTATACTTTGCCTATGATTCAACAGACGATTCCGGTGGTTCCGGTCAGCAAAATCTCGGCGGCGCAAAATACTCTAGCAAAAGTTGGTTTCACCCTCGCCTGGCAACATAACCCGGGTCAAAACCTGATGTATGCCGAGTTTGCGCACCCCGATGGCGCTGTTGTTCACGCAAGTGAGTCGCGCGGCGATGGCATCGGGCCAGTTGTTGTGTATTTTCGAGTAACTAACGTGGATGCCCTCGCGGCCCGCGCCGGAGTTCAGGCCGAAGACCAGACTTGGCACACGCGCGAGTTTTGGCTGCGAGACACCGACGGCAATACCTATCGTTTTGGGCAACCCGTCGCCCAATAACCCCGCATCCGTTTAAAAAATAAACGAACCCCCAGACCTAAGCCTGAGGGTTCGTTTTTGATCTATGTAGAGACCGCTTGGTGATCTATACATCAATGTCTGGTAAATCTAGACTGTTGTCATTCAGAGTCGCCATTAAGCTTTGCTTTGAGTCGCGAAAATTCTTCTGCTGTTAGGAGCCCGTCCGCGTACATCATCGTGAGTCGTTCAAGGCTTAGTTGTACAGCATTTTCGCGGGGAATATCGACGTTGCTGTCGCGACTTGAAATAGGTGACGATTTTTCACTTCTCGTACCTTTCGCTAGTTCTACTTGATTCTGGAGTTGCCTCGCGAATACTTTGGCGTCCTTCTTTTTGTCAGGATCAATAGGTAACTCGAGCTCGAAATCTTCGCCAATCACCATAATGCACGATTCTCGGTCATCGTCAACGATGCGATTCACTTTTGGCCTTGCCATAGCCCACAACAGACTTGACCCCGGAAGCACGGAACCGATCAGTGCCGAACCAACGCTTGGCCTCGAGGTGTAGTTGACATACTTTTGCCCATCGGTGTAGACCTCTACGTCAGTGACCGCAACCAATGGGAAAATCTCGGCACCCAATGCTACCCAGTCACTGCCGAATTTTATTGAGCCAGATGGGACAATCTCGTAACCCAACTCTTCGATTGATTTGCTTCCTCCGAACAAGGAAATGGGCGTGCTTGGCTCAAACAAGTTATGTTCCTGCAAAAAATTTTTAGCTTCGATCTGGAAGTCACGTTTCGCACTTGTGAAATCAGGGTTGCGGCCGAAGAAATCATTTCCGAAAGTTCTCAATGCAAGCAAAGTCAGCCTGCTCATCAAGTTACTGAAGAGGGCTGTAACTGCATATAAGTCGCCGGATTTATGAGCTTCAACAGCGGGTTGCAATTCGAGTTCGAAAATCTCTGACAGGTCCGACCTACCAAACTCCGTATTGAGACTTTGGACCAACGCGTTTTTAGATTGTGCGATTGTTTTATCTAAGGACATCGACCACGCCACAAACGCGATTACAGCAACCACGATTACTGCGATGATGATCAGTAGCGTTTCCATGTTTCCCCATTCCACTGGTTACTTATATATCAAACCACATCGTGGAAAGGAAAAAAACCCCCAGGCTTCAAGCCTGGGGGTTCTTTCGAGATCTAAGTAGTGACTACTTGTTGATCTTTACAACGGTACCTGCGCCTACGGTGCGGCCACCCTCACGGATGGCGAAACGTAGACCCTCTTCCATAGC
>CANFKN010000044.1 GCA_947447385.1 Microbacteriaceae bacterium | reverse complement strand
TATTGCCGTGGTCGCTAATGCCAATGGCAGGCATGCCAAACTCAACAGCTTTTTTGATCAGAGGTTTTACGCGCGCCGCACCATCGAGCATGCTGTATTCGGTGTGCACATGAAGGTGAACAAACGAATCGTCTTTAGACACAGCAGTGAAACTTTCTTGCGATTGAGACCTCGCCGATTCGGCGGTTTCTCGAGATGGTTGGCGGTGTTTAAACCTTAACCCCGAAGCACCTCGAGTGCATGCACCAACTCAGGCGTGTATTCGCTGTGGAACGTCACAACCTCGCCGCTGGTCGGGTGGGTGAAACTCAACTCAACGGCGTGCAACCACTGTCGGTCAAGCCCAAGTTTGGCAGCCAGTGTTGGGTCAGCGCCATACATCGTGTCGCCAGCCAGCGGGTGCTTGAACGCCGAGAAGTGCACGCGAATCTGGTGTGTGCGCCCTGTTTCGAGATTCACCTCAACCAGCGTTGCCGAGCGAAAAGCTTCAAGAGTTTTATAGTGAGTCACCGAAGGCTTGCCATCTTGAAGCACGGCGAATTTGAATTCGGCACGAGGATGCCTGCCAATCGGCGCATCAAACGTGCCTTCAAATGGGTCAGGGTGGCCCTGAATGATGGCGTGATAAATCTTGTGCACGGCTCGATCGCGAAAAGCTTGCTTCAATCGCGAATAGGCGACTTCGCTTTTAGCCAAGACCATAAGCCCGCTGGTGCCGACATCGAGGCGCTGAACGATACCCTGACGCTCGGCCGCGCCCGAGGTTGAAATCTGAATGCCCAAGGCAAGTAGTGCGCCGGGAACGGTGGGGCCATCCCAGCCAACAGAAGGGTGCGCCGCAACACCAGCTGGCTTGTCAACGACCACGATGTCATCGTCTTGAAAAATGATTTTGAAGCCATCGACGTGATCTGGGTGAATCTCGAGGCGATTCTTGACCTGCGGCATCGAAATGTCGAGCATTGCATCGACGACGAGCTTGTCAGATTTGCCGAGCTGTTTGCCGTTTTGGTGAACCAAACCCTGCAAGAGCATCTCGGCGGCGGCGGCGCGAGAAAGGCCCAGCAATTTCGCGATTCCTGCATCGGCGCGCTCGCCAGCGATGCCAGGTGGCACTGGCAAGTAGCGACTTTCTTGCGTTTCGGTCATTAGACCAGGCTCACTTGCCAAGACGATCGCCACGCATCACACGAATCACGGTGATGGCAGCAACAATTACAATCGCGCTATCGGCGATGTTGAAGATTGCAAAGTTAAACGGAATCGAAATGAAGTCAATGACGTGACCGTTAGGAAAACCCGGTTCGCGCGTAACGCGATCAATCAGGTTGCCAAGAATTCCTCCGAGCAAAACACCTGCCATGATCGACCATGATCTGGTTTCGATTTTTCGACTCAACCAGATCACTGCAAGCGCGGCGATGGCTGAAAACGCGGTGAAGATCCAGGTGACTCCCCCGCCGAGTGAGAAGGCGGCTGAGTCGTTCCGCACGAGGTACCAACGCAAAACGGGGCCAAGAACGTCATAGTAGCGACCTGGTTGAAGGTTCGCTAAGACCACGGCTTTCGAGATTTGGTCAACAAGCACCACGAGCGCAGTGAAAATCGTGAGCCACAGAACGCGGCGTGGCAAAGCTAACTTAGATGACAAGGTTTTGTGACTTGCTGCCTATAGACCGAGGTTGTAGCTGCCGGTTGGGTTGTTGAAACCTGTCGAAATAGCAGGCGTGTTGCCTGTGCTCGTGCTTGGGTTGGCATTGAAACCTGAGTGGTCTAGCTCTTCGAGCTGACCCTGAATGTAGCTCTTTAGCTTGGCGCGGTATTCACGCTCGAAGCTCTTGAGCTCTTGAATTGAGTGCTCGACTAGAGCCTTTTCGCGCTCTAGGTTGCTGAAGTCTGCTCGGTGTTGAGCCTCTGCTTCGCGAACCAAACGCGCAGCTGTTGCGTGACCCTCTGCAATAAGCGCGTCGCGCTTTGACAGACCTTCACGCACGTGCTCATCGTGAAGCTTGCGAGCCAATTGCAAGAGGTTGTTAGTGTTGTTGCCGCCATCGACTGAGTTCGGGTCGGTCGAGGCTTCAGGGAACGGACTGAAAGTCGGTGCAGCCGCTGAAAGTTCTGGAACAGCGATTGCCGGAGCAGAACCGCCAAGCTGAGATGCCATGCCGGCTCCTGCGCGCTGGAGTTCGGCGATGCGACCTTCTGATGCCAACAGGCGCTGACGTAGGTCTTCGTTCTCTTGATAGACGCGGCGAAGTTCGACAACGATTTCGTCTAGAAAGTCATCGACCTCATCTTGGTCATAGCCTTCGCGAAACTTGGTTGGTTGAAATCGTTTGTTGACAACGTCTTCAGGAGTCAATGGCATTTTGCTCTACTTTCGATTCGCATAACCCGATGGGTCAGTTCGAACTAGTTTAACCCAAAAAAGTGCTCGTTATCTAAAGAAAATCAGCACTAGATTCTGCAGAAAGCCGATGGCCACAAAAATTATGATCGCTCCGAGGTCTAAAGCGACCGGCCCGAGCCGCAGTGGTGGAACCAAACGACGCATCAAACGCAACAGCCAATCGGTGAGCGTATAGACGATTTCGGCACCGACAAGCACAGCTCCGCGAGGTCGCCAAGATGGGTTGTAGGCACGAACCCAGTCAATAATTATTCGGGCAACCAGCACCAAGCTAAAGATGCGAAGAGCCCACCAAAGAACTAAACCAATGACAGCCATTGGTTATGGGCGAATGTAGAGTGATTCGACTTCGTTGTTGTCTTCGGCGGCGGTGTCGCCTTCAACCGAAACGCCCTGGTGTGAAAGCAAGAATACTTTCGAGGTAACGCGTCGTGAGCTGCCGTTGAGAGCAAAAACAAGGCCAGACATGAAGTCAACGATGCGTCGACCATCTTCAAGGTCGCCCAAGTTTGCAATCACGGTTTTGCCATCGCGATATTCTTCACCGATGCGCTCAGCATCAGCGAACGAACGCACGTCAATGGTGAAAATCTCGTTCACTTCAGAAACCTGAGTCTTTCTGCTGCGAGCAACCACTGTTGGGCGAACTGCCTGACGGCTGTTAATAGGAATGGCTTCGCGAACTGGCAACTCGTCATCATAGACTTCGTCCCAGCCCAGCCAATTTTTGGCAATTGAGAAAACTCCCATGTCATGCTCCTATTACTCGGATTAAAAAGCTCCAATATCGCTAGATTAAACCGAATAATCGCGTTTGCCCGTGATTGACGTGCCAATGCGAACGTGTGTCGCACCGTGTCGAATCGCGATTTCATAGTCGCCAGACATTCCGGCAGATATGAACTTTGCAGTTGGAGCAAGGGTTTGCAGGCTTTCACTGGCAGCGCGAATGCGATCAAAATCGACTGCAGGTTCAACGTCTAGACCGGCAACACCCATAACACCCTGAAGTTGCAAGGCCTCGCTCTGCAAAACTTCTTCGGCAAACGCCAATAGGTTTTCTGGCAAGATTCCGCCACGCTCAGCTTGACCGGTTAGGTTCAGTTCAATAAAAACTGGCAACGGCTTTGATTCACGCACCCACGTGCCGATTGCATCGGCTGCTTGGCGCTCTTTAGCGAGTTCTTTAACCAAGGCTTGAAGCAAGCTCTGCCGATCGAGTGAATGAATTGAACTCGCATATCGCAAGACTGATTTAACTTTGTTTGACTGCAACTGCCCGATAAAGTGCCAGTTGGCATCGGTGCCTGTCCAACCGTGTTCGGCTCGCGCGAGCGCAATGGCTTCGGCAACAGCCTCGGCTTTAGGAGCTGCCTCTTGGTCTCGGTTCTCGCCAAAGTTCGTTGCGCCAAGTTGCAGCAGCTCAAGAACTAAATCTGCCGGGTGAGTTTTTGAAACAACGATCAGAGTGGTTGAGCCAGGTTGAGCACCTGCCGAGTTTTCGGCGGCGGCAATCTTGTCGAGAGCCGCAGCGTAGCGCTCAGGCAGACCGCTAGTTGGTGAGAAAGTCAGGGAGGTCAAGGTCATCGCCATAGTGCTGCTGAATCGGCTTGGTGACTGGCTTTGGTTCTGCAGCTAGAACATCGGCGGCAGCAATCGGTTCTGCATGACCATTAAGTACTGGGTCAATATCATCGACCTCGAGCGGGCTGCTAGCCAATGCCTCAGCTGCGATGGTCGAAGCGGCACCTGCTGATGCAAATGATGAGGTTGCCGTGCTGGCAGCGGCCGATGAACCCGACGTAAAGCTTTCAAAAGCGGCATTCGGGCTAAATGGGGTGCGGCTTGGCAATGCGTTGGCGCGCGAAGCACCGTCTTCGATGCCTGCTGCAATCACGATAACTCGAACTTCGTCACCCAAGGTGTCGTCGATGGTGGTTCCCCAAATGAGAGTTGCGCCATCGGCCACGGCTTCTTTGACCAAACTAACGGCGTGATCCATCTCGTGCATACCGAAGTCTGAAGGGCCTTGAATCTGCAACAAAACACCAGTTGCGCCATCGATGGTTGATTCTAGAAGTTGGCTTGTAACAGCCATTTCAGCTGCTCGCACGGCACGGTCTTCGCCCTTGGCCGAGCCGATGCCCATCAGAGCTGAGCCTGCGCTCTGCAAGACTGCTTTAACGTCGTTAAAGTCGGTGTTGATCAGTGCTGGAGTGATAATCAGGTCGGTGATGCCCTGAACACCAGCGCGAAGCACCGAGTCAGCGATTTCGAAGGCGTCAACAAAAGCAATGGTTCTGTCTTGCATTTCGAGTAGGCGCTGGTTCGGCACGATGATGATCGCGTCAACCTCTTCACGAAGGTTTTTGATGCCCATGTCGGCTTGCTCGGCGCGACGCTTGCCTTCAAAGTTGAACGGGCGGGTGACCACGGCTACGGTGAGAGCACCGAGGCGCTTGGCGATTTTGGCGACGATTGGAGCCGCGCCTGTGCCAGTGCCGCCACCTTCACCTGCTGTGATGAAAACCATGTCAGCGCCGGTTAGCAGGGCTTCAATTTCATCTTCGTGGTCTTCGGCAGCGCGACGACCAACTTCTGGGTCTGCACCCGCTCCTAGGCCGTGGGTAATCTCGCGGCCAATGTCGAGCTTTACGTGCGCCTGGCTAATTAAAAGCTGTTGAGCATCGGTGTTGAGTGCGATGTATTCAACACCGCGCATTCCAGCGTCGAGCATGCGGTTCACAGCGTTCACGCCGCCGCCACCGACGCCAACAACCTTGATGACTACTTGGCGGTTAAAGCTCTGGCTTGGGGCTGGCACTGTGGCTCCTTAAAAATCAGCAAAAAAGCTTAAACATAAACCTGAACGTTACTGTTGGTTGCTTTTTATCTATGCGCCATGAAGTTAGAACGAGATTGGCTAATTGCGACTTAGGCGGGCAGGCGTGTCGCGATAAACCAACTCGAAGGCACCGAAAATGCCGACGCACGAGCGAAAGCGAAAGCGAAAGCGAAAGCGACGGCGAAAGCGACGGCGAAAGCGAAAGCGTGGCGACTTCTGCCCTAGTTGCCGTAATGCACGACGGGTGCCGTGGGCGCTGACACGTCTATGGTTGCAATGCGGTTCTTGGGCACGTGCTTGATGAGGGTTGCCAAAACCTTGGCCTTTAGAGCCGAGCGTGAGGAGTCACCCCACAAAATTTGTTGACCAGCTAAACCCTTTAGTTGAATCACCACGTTGTCTTGCGACCGCGCTTCAACCACCTCAACCCGCTTCACGAACGAAACTGGCAAAGCCAGCAGCACCTGAATGGCGTCGCCATAGTTTTTGCTCTTGCTCGGTGACCCGCCAACCGAAACGACCGGGTAGTGATCGCTTGCCTTGGCAACAGCAAGTTCAACGCCGGCAACGTCAAATAAATAATTGATGCCGCCGAGTGTGACGATGCAGACGGGTTGGCGCTCGATGATGCGAACCTGCAAAGTGTGAGGTGGCAGTGCAACCGTCGAGAAACTCTCAATAAGTTTGAATTTCTCCAAAGCCGAGGTGATTTGACCGCTGTCAACCCTAGTCAGCGGCACACCAAGTTGAGACTTAACGGCGGCCTGAATTTCAGAAGACTTGATTCGATGAGTGCCTGAAACCTGAATCTTTTCAATGGCCAACATCGGCGTGAAGAGAGTGGCTAAAACCAAGGCAATCAAAGCTCCGAACGCTGAAACCACGCTCAAGCGAACGGCCATCACCCGACGACGGTTGCGACCAAAACGCCGAGCTTCACGATTCAACTGGCGAAGCGAATTGCGTTGTGCTTGCTTGCCACTTTGGCGCAGCAAGAGCAAACGCTCTCGTTCAGCCCTAAGTTGTTCGCGGGTGATCTTGGTCGCACCTGCCTTGGGTTTAGCAGCGCGCGAAGGTGGTTTTTTCAAGAGCTATTTCTCTAACGCCTCAAGCAAGGCAGGCACCATGCGATAAACATCTCCACAACCCATGGTCATGATGAAGTCACCCTCGCCGGCCAGCGAGGCTGCGACCGCTGGGGCGTGATCCCATTGCTCAACATAGTGAACCTGGGCCTGATTGACGAACGCGTTTGACACCAATGCGCCGGTGACGCCCGGCTCTGGGTCTTCGCGAGCCGCATAGATGTCGAGCACAACTACTTCGTCGCTGGCAGCCAACGCAGCGGCAAACTCCTTTGCCATGAGGCGAGTGCGGCTATAAAGGTGAGGCTGAAAAACTGTGATGATCTTGTGCTCGCCGACAACTGCGCGCGCCCCTGCAAGGGCCGCCGAAACTTCGGTTGGGTGGTGGGCGAAGTCGTCATAAACCTTGACTCCCCTGCGCTCACCGTGCAGCTCGAAACGGCGCTCGGTGCCGCCAAAACGGGCGATGGCAGCGAGTGCGTCAGCCGGCTCATAACCTAGCCCGGTCAATACGGCTAGGGCACCCGTGGCATTGATTGCGTTGTGCAGACCTGGCACCTTGAGGGTTGCGTGCAGCGTCTGCCCCGCGACGTCAACAGCAAACGACACCTGAGCACCACTGGCATCGACCGAGTGCAGACGCAAATCAGAATCGGCTGCCTCACCGAAGCGAATAACTCGTTTGCCGGCCAAAAGTTTTGTCACTCTCACGGCCCCTGGGTCGTCGCTGTTGATTGCGATGAACTCTTTGGCGCCGCCAGCAAACTTGGCGAACTCAGCATCGAAGGCTTCAATGCTGCCGTAGTGGTCTAGGTGATCGGCATCGACGTTGGTAATCAGCGCGATTGCGGTGTCGTAGTGCAAGAAAGAACCGTCTGACTCGTCGGCTTCAATGACAAAAAGCTCGGATGTTCCGCTGCCTGAACTGGCACCGAGCGAAGCAATCACACCGCCGTTGACGAAGCTTGGGTCATCGCCCAACTCTTGCAGGGCTGTGACCACCATGCCGGTGCTGGTGGTTTTGCCGTGAGCACCAGCAACCGCAATGAGTCGCTTTTTGGTGGTTAGGTAGGCCAAAGCCTGCGAGCGGTGAATCACCGGAATGCCTCGCTCTTTTGCCAGCAAATATTCTGGGTTGGTTGGCCACAGCGCCGAAGTCACAACCACCGTGTCTGGGTTGCCCAGATGTGCGGCGTCATGCCCGATGAAAATTTCTGCACCAAGCTCGCGAAGGGCTGCAACGTTTGAGGTGTCGCGCAAGTCACTGCCAGTGACCTTGTGGCCCATGCCGATCAAGATGCGTGCGATGCCGCTCATGCCCGAACCGCCAATGCCAATAAAGTGCACTTTGCCTAGGTCGGCTGGCACTGGCTGAGAAAAGTCTGGCTTGATCATGAGGTTCCTTCGAAATGCTTATGGCTAGATTACGACAGGGCTGAGGCTGAGCCCACTGCAACGCGCTTGACGAGTTCAAGCAGTCGCGCAGCGCCGTCGGCGACACCGGTTTTCTTCGCAATAGCCGCCATTGCTTTGAGCTCGCGAGTGTTTGAAACGGTCGGAATCAGAGTCTGCGAAACATATTGCGGAGTGAAGTCAACGTCGGCACAGACCACCGAACCGCCTGCGCTGACCAGGTCAACGACATTGTATTTTTGCTCGCCGTTGCCCACCGGATAGGGCACATAACAGGCTGGCAGACCAACCGCGGCGAACTCGCTGACCGTTGACGCGCCCGCACGAGCAACCGCAAAGTCAGCTGCGGCTATCGCCAAGTGCATTTCACTGCAATATGCCAAACGAACATAATCTTTGGTTGCGGTCGGTTCAAGTGGCGAGCGGTCACCAACAATATGAATAACTTGGATGCCCGCTGCCGACAAAAGGTTGCGCGAAGACTCAACGGTTTCGTTGATGCTGCGTGCGCCGAGTGACCCGCCGGTAACAAGTAGGGTCGGTGCGTCGGCAGCCAAGCCAAAGTGTTCGCGTGCGCTAGCCCGTTGTTCTGGCGTGGTGGGGTTTTTGGCGATCTGCTCAACCTCGTGACGAAGTGGCATGCCAACAAAAGTTGTGTTGCGAAGCTTGGTGTTGTGAAAGGCAACGGAAGTGGCTTTGGCGAAGCCCGCACCCCAGCGGTTTGCCAGGCCTGGCAAAGCGTTGGCTTCGTGCACAACCACCGGCACCCCTGCGCGGCGCGCTGCTAAGTAGGCTGGCGCGCTGGCATAACCACCAAAGCCAACCACAACGTCGATGCGATGTTCGGCGATGTAACCTTCGACCTGCTTCACGGCAG
>CANFKN010000043.1 GCA_947447385.1 Microbacteriaceae bacterium | reverse complement strand
GGTGAGCATAAAGTGGCCGTGCATGGCGTGAAGCATGCCACGTTTTTCGGCCGGTAGGCGGTCGATGCTGATCTCACGAATCACTCTGTGTTCAGCGCCCGACAGGTGCGCAAGTGAATAGTGCACCCAAATGCGAATTTGCTCAAGGGGTTCGTCGAACAGTGCCACACGGGTGTCGATCTCGTTAGAGAGGTCGGCCATCTCGTTGATCACAAGTTCGGCCAAGAGATCTTCTTTTGACGCAAAGTATTGATAAAGCGCTGGGCGTGAAAGCCCGGTTGCTTCAGCAACATTAGCCATTGAAACAGCGTCGATGCCGCGGGTTGCAATGAGTGTCAGCGTGGCTGACAAAATCTCATCTTCGCGGGCATCGCGCAGTTTGGTCAATGTTATGCAACCTCGGTGGTTAAACGCTCAACCAGCTCGGCATACTTTGCCGCGGTCTGTTCGACGATTTCGGCAGGTAGGGCTGGTGGGGGTGTGGTGCCTTCTGGGTTCCAGTTGGCTGCCAGCCAGTTGCGCACAATCTGCTTGTCAAACGACTCTTTGCGCTCGCCGCGCAGCCAGGCTGCCTTCGACCAGAATCGGCTTGAGTCAGGGGTCAAAACTTCGTCTCCTAGGGTGATGACGCCGTTAGCTGGGTCAACTCCAAATTCAAACTTGGTGTCGGCCAAGATTAGTCCCGCCTGCTCAGCTAATTCTGAAGCTCGGTTGAAAATCTTTAGCGAGAGGTCACGAAGGGCGTTGGCGTTATCGGTGCCAATCAGCTCAATCACACGCTCGAAGGTGATGTTCTCGTCGTGATCGCCGAGCTCGGCTTTGAAGGCTGGGGTGAAGATTGGCTCGGGCAGCTTGCCGCCAAACTGAAGGCCTTCGGGCAGGGCAACGCCACAGATGGTGCCGGTGGTGAGGTAATCCTTCCAACCCGAACCCGAAATATAGCCGCGCACAACGCACTCGACCGGAAACATCTGTAGTTTCTTGGCAACCGTGGCACGACCAGCAACTTCGGCTGGCACAGGCACTTCGTGAGAGACGTGGTTGGGCACTTCGAGGCGATCGAACCACCAGTTGGTGAGTTCGGTGAGGTATTTGCCTTTTGATGGAATCGCTGGTTCGAGCACGTGGTCAAACGCGCTAACGCGGTCGCTGGCAACCACCAAGATTAGGTGGCTCAGCGCAGGGTCGGCCGACTCATAGAGGTCGCGAACTTTGCCGCTATAAACGTGGTTCCACCCGGCGATGACCTGAGCTGCCATTAGTGGGCAACCTTCTTGGCGATGTCTTTGCGATAGTGGCTGCCTTCGAGCTTGATGTGTTCGATGGCTTCGTAGGCGCGGTGGCGGGCCTGGGCAAAGTCGTGGCCGACAGCAACAACAGAGAGCACGCGCCCACCGGTTGCCATCAGGTGTTCTTTGCCTTGAGCGGTGGCTGCGTGGCAGATTTCGACGCCTTCAACTTTGGCTGCGTGGTGCAGGCCGTGAATCGGGCGGTTTGGAGCCGCGGTGTCTGGGTAACCCTCGCTGGCAAGAACCACAGTGATCGCAACCTCTTTGGTGAACTGCGGTTCTGGTGCGGTTTCGAGGTTGCCAAGTGCGGCTGCATAGAGCAGACCTGCGAGCGGAGTGGTTAGGCGACGAAGCACAACCTGAGTTTCTGGGTCGCCGAAGCGTGCGTTGAACTCGATTACTCGAATGCCCCGTTCAGTCACAATCAGGCCGCAATAGAGCAAGCCGATGAATGGCGAGCCGAGGCGCGAAAGTTCGCCGACGGTTGGTTCGGCGACGGTTCGCTGAACTTCTTCAACGAAACCGGCAGGCAACCAAGGCAGCGGGCTATAGGCACCCATGCCGCCAGTGTTTGGCCCCTGGTCGTTGTCATAGGCGCGCTTGAAATCTTGGGCTGGGGTGAGCGGCATTACGTTGACGCCGTCACTCAAAAAGAAAAGGCTGACTTCTTCACCGGCCAAAAATTCTTCAACCAGAATGCCCCCGTCGATGAACTTCTCGGCGTGAGCGATAGCTGCTTTGCGGTCGCTGGTGACGATCACGCCTTTGCCAGCTGCGAGGCCATCGGCCTTCACAACATAAGGGGTGCCAAAGTCGTCGAGAGCCGATTCAACCTCGGCAATAGTCGTGCATTCGCGGGCCATGCCGGTTGGCACATCGGCAGCGGCCATGACTTCTTTAGCAAAAGACTTGCTGCCTTCAAGCTGAGCGGCGAGTTGGCTTGGGCCAAACACTGCAATGCCTTCGCGGCGCAGAGCATCGCTCACGCCAGCGACGAGCGGAGCCTCAGGGCCCACGATCACGAGCTCAATTTGGTGTTCGAGCGCAAACTTGGTGGTTTCGAGGGGGCTGTTTGGGTCAATCGCAACGCAGCGAACGTCGCCGGCGATGCCCGCGTTGCCAGGGGCAACCACGATTTTTTCAGCCGGAGTGCCGGTGCGAATCAGTGCTTTGACAATTGCGTGTTCGCGGGCGCCCGCACCTAAAACCAGAATCTTCACAGGGTCAAGTTTAGCCTTGACGCCACTGCTAAAAATCTTGGATGCTCGCCTGCTCGGCAGCGCTTTCAGCGACGTCTGAAGTGTTGGCTGGTGTTTCGGCAGGCGGTGCCACAATTGGCAGTCGCATCTCGAAGGTTGCGCCGATTCGAGGTGCGTCGATTGGCTCGCCTGAGAGCGCACCGCCTTCGGCAGGCAGGCAGGTGAGGGTGCCGCCGTGGGCTTCGACGAGCGCGCGACTGATGCTTAGGCCGAGGCCAGAGCCACCGGTGCTTCGGGCGCGGTCAGGCTCGAGGCGCACAAAACGTTCAAATATGTGTTCGCGCGCTTCGTCGGGCACGGCGGGGCCGTCGTTATAAACCTGCACCCAAAATGTTGAGTGGGTGCCGTCGCCTGCATCTTTTGCAACGCCGGTGCGCACGGTGATTTTGGTTTCGGCCCAACGGTTGGCGTTTTCGAGCAGGTTGGTCAGCACCTGGTGAATGCGTTCGGGGTCTATGAACAGTGCCAGTTCTTTTAGGTTTGGGGCAGGGGCCAGTGAAACATCGAAGGCGCTTTGGCTGGCGAAGAGTTCAACACCGTTGGCAACGAGTGAAACCACGTCAGCTGAGCGCTTGTTGACTTGAGTGTGGGCAACGCCGTGGTTGTCGAGCTGGGTTGCCAAGGTTAGGTCGCGCACGATGCGGGCGGCGCGGTTGCCTTCGCGCACCACTGCGATTGCTGTTTGTTCAACGGCGGCGCGTTTTGCGTTTGATCGCATTAGATTGTCGGCTCCAGCCACGATTGAGGCCAATGGGCTGCGAAGTTCGTGCGCCACGTCGGCGCAGAGTTGGCGCATGCCCAGCTCGGCAGACTCGGCTCGGGTTAGTGAGGTCTCGAGGCTGTCGAGCATGTTGTCGAAGGCTTCGGCGGTGCGGCCAAGTTCGGTGTCTTTTTCGGCAACGTCGAGGCGTCGACCACGTTCACCTGAGGCGATTTGAGTGGCGAGGCTCGTCATATCGTCAAGCGGTTTGAGTGCTGCTCGCATTGCCCTGCGCAACACCAAAGCCAAGACCAACATCAGCACCAGCATCGCGGGCACGCCGATTGCCATGATCTGACCAAAGACGTCGATTGCCTCGACGTTGGCAGCTGCCACGGTGATGGTGGCCTGCGACATCGGGAGGATGTCTTCGAAGAGCATGTATCCGTCGTCTTGACCGCTCATGCGGTGGTCAAAACCAGGCAGTGGGCGCAGCTGAAACTCGTCGGGAATCGGCCCTTGACCAAGCCCTTGGCCTAGGCCTTTGCCGTCGCTAAAGAAGTGTCCGTTTTTGGTGATGACTACGCTCACGCCTGGTTTGGTGATTCGCTGCGCGAGTTCTTCTGGTGGCAGTGTGCCTTCGAGCGAGATTGCTGCGTTGAGCACCGAGGTCATTGCGTTGACTTGAGCTTGTTTCAGAACCGGTCGCAACATCAATGCGATAGTTGCGACCAGCACCACACCGGTTATAGCAATGGCTGCTAGGGCGGTGACGATGACGCGGCTCTGAAGTGACTTCACTCGTTAATCTTTGCCCTTTTTGCTGAAGTTTGCCTTATTTGCTGGGCGAAACTGCGTTTTAGGCAGCGACCGAAGGGGCGACCGTTGGGGCTTTGATCATGTAGCCAAGACCACGTTTGGTTTTGATGAGTTCGTTGGCGTCGCAACCTGCGTGTTCAAGCTTTTTGCGCAGCGAGCTCATGTGAACTTCGACGAGGTTCGGGTCGAATGCGTCATAGCCCCAAACCTGGGTTAGCAGGTAGTTCTTTGACAGCACGCGACCGCGAGCGCGGGCTAGTTCGCCGAGCAAACGATATTCGGTGTTGGTGAGTTTGATTTCTTCGCCAGCGTAGGTGACTGATGCTTCATCTTCGTTGATGAGCAGGTCGCCAATAGCTAGTGGGGCGATCATCACGCCGGTGCGACGCAACACTGCGCGCACTCGAAGCAATAGTTCACCCATCAGAATCGGCTTGGTGACATAGTCGTCGGCGCCAATCGTTAGGCCGCGCATTTTGTCTTCGGCAGCATCGCGAGCTGTCATGAAGATAATCGGCACGCCAAGTTTTGCGATGGCTTCGGCGCCAACGTCGAAACCGTTCATGCCTGGCAACATAATGTCGAGCAGAACGAGGTCTGGTTTGGCTTCGAGAATGGTGCGTAGTGCGTCGGCCCCGTTGTGTTCGACGCGTGTCATATAGCCGGCGGCGCGAAGTGCAACTGAGATTTCTGTTGCTAAACCGACTTCGTCATCGACGACCAAGATGCGGGCTTTGCTAGCTGTGTTATTCATGATTCCAGTAGAAACCCAAAGTCTGGGAGTTTGCTGAAGAAACGCCACAGTGCAGAATAGTTCTATGGCAATTCACAGAAAAACTTCAGTCGAGGCCGGTTTGGCTGCGGTTGCCGAATTGCGAGAACACTATTTAAATAACACGGATGCCGCCCCAGCCGCACTCAAGACCACCGCCGTTAGATTCTTGCTCGAAGAGTTAGCCACTCGTCAACCAGGCAACTCGGTCGAGGTGCGTGTGCCACCGTTGGGTGCGGTGCAATGTGTTGAAGGCCCGCGTCACACTCGAGGCACACCGCCCAACGTGGTCGAGTTGCCCGTTGACCTCTGGTTGGCCTTGGCGCTCGGGCAGATCGAATGGCAGGCTGCTCTTGCCACCGGCAAAGTTTTAGCCTCGGGCGTGCGCGCTGACCTCGGTGGAATGTTGCCGCTTTTATAAGGTTGAATTGAAACGTGAATGAACCTAGACCCCAGCTGCCAAGCCCAAAGCTAACCGAGACGCTCGAGATGCGCGCGAGCGATGTAACACTCAAGATTCGCCGTTCGCCAAAGTTCACCCCGTTTGTGATTGCAGGAATGGTTTTCGGCATCGTCGTTGCTTTCGTCGTGAATGCGATGATCCCCGATGAAAATCGCACGCCAGCAGCGATTTTGGGTTATTTGGTGCTCTATTGCGCAGCTGCCGGGTTGGCCCTCGGTGTGCTCACCGCGATCGTGCTTGACCGCATTTCTTTGGCTCGTGCCAAGCAGGTTTCAGCGACTAAACTTGAGAGGTAACCCCAACCTTTAACGACGGGAACCCCCACTTTGCTACGTGGCGATGGCCTTCTAAATCACGACTTGATGGTTGACGAAAAAGCACCTCAAGATCAGTGTGGTGTGTTCGGTGTTTGGGCCCCTGGCGAAGAAGTCGCCAAGCTAACTTTCTTTGCACTTTATGCTTTGCAGCACCGCGGTCAAGAGTCTGCGGGCATTGCAACCAGCGATGGCAAAAAGATTCTTGTTTATAAAGACATGGGTTTGGTTTCTCAGGTCTTTAGCGAGACCGCTCTTGAGAGCCTGGTTGGTCACATTGCTGTTGGCCACAACCGTTATTCAACAACTGGCGCGAGCCACTGGCGCAACGCCCAGCCAACTCTGGGCCGCACCAGCGAGGGCACAGTTGCACTTGCCCACAACGGCAACCTGACCAACACCGCCGACTTGCTCGACCTTTTGAAGGCGCGTTACCCAGACCAAAACCAAAACGAGATCACCGGCGGCAACACCACTGACACCGCTGTCTTGACAGCTCTCATGGCCGGCGACCTCGACCACACCCTTGAAGCCACCGCACTTGAGCTTTTGCCTCGCGTCAAAGGTGCTTTCTGTTTGGTGTTTATGGACGAAAAAACTCTCTATGCCGCCCGCGACCCACAGGGCGTTCGCCCGTTGGTTCTCGGTCGTTTAGAACGAGGATGGGTCGTTGCATCAGAAACCGCAGCCCTCGACATTGTTGGCGCATCTTTCGTGCGCGAAGTTGAACCGGGTGAGTTGATTGCGATTGACGAAAACGGTTTGCGATCGACCCGCTTTGCCGAAACCAAGCGCGCCGGTTGCGTTTTTGAATATGTTTATCTCGCCCGCCCAGACACCTCTATAAACGGCAAGAACGTTTATGACGCTCGAGTTGAAATGGGTCGTCAGTTGGCTCGCGAATACGCGGTCGAAGCCGACCTAGTTATTCCGACCCCCGAGTCAGGCACACCGGCTGCCATTGGCTATTCGCAAGAGTCTGGCATTCCGTTTGGTCATGGCTTGGTCAAAAACGCTTATGTTGGCCGCACCTTCATTCAGCCATCGCAAACCATTCGTCAGCGAGGCATTCGCTTAAAGCTCAACCCACTCAAAGAAGTTATTCGCGGCAAGCGCATCATCGTGATCGACGACTCAATCGTGCGCGGCAACACCCAGCGCGCTTTGGTTCAAATGCTTCGCGAGGCTGGCGCCGCCGAGATTCACATTCGCATCAGCTCGCCGCCGATCACTTGGCCTTGCTTCTATGGCATCGACTTTGCAACGCGCGCCGAGCTAATCGCAACCGGCCTCGGTGTTGACGAAGTTCGCCAGTCAATTGGCGCTGACAGCCTCGGCTATTTGAGCAAAGACGGCATGGTTGCCGCAACCGCTCAACCAGAATCACAACTTTGCACTGCCTGTTTTACGGGCAAGTATCCAATCGAACTGCCAACCGCAGAGCGCCTCGGCAAGAACCTGCTTGAGCGACCAGAAGGTTCGAAAAGCGACGACGTTGACCCGGCCGACCTCGAAGCGGCAGCCTGCAACCCAGGCCCAGACAGCGAGCTCGACGCGCTTTCTCGTGCGCAACAGGAGACCCTAAATGACTAACGCTTATGCAGCCAGCGGTGTTGACACCGAGGCCGGCGACCTAGCCGTAACACTAATGAAAAAAGCTGTTGCCGCCACTCACAACAGCAACGTTTTTGGCGACTTTGGCGGCTTTGCCGGGTTGTTTGACGTTTCGTTCTTGAAGTCTTATGAGCGCCCTCTGCTTGCAACCTCAACCGACGGCGTTGGCACCAAAGTTGCAATCGCGCAGGCAATCGACAAGCACGACACCATCGGCCAAGACCTAGTTGGCATGGTTGTTGACGACATCGTCGTGGTTGGCGCTAAAAGCATGTTCATGACCGACTACATTGCCACCGGCAAGGTTGTTCCGCAGCGTGTGGCCGACATTGTGCGCGGCATCGCCGAAGCCTGTTCATCGGTTGGCGTTGCCCTTGTTGGCGGCGAAACCGCTGAACACCCTGGTCTTTTGGCAGCTGACGAATACGACGTTGCAGGCGCAGCCGTTGGCGCGGTCGAGGCGAGCAAGTTGCTCGGCGCTCACCGCGTGCAGGTTGGCGATGTGGTGCTTGGCATGGAGTCTTCTGGTTTTCACAGCAACGGATACTCTCTAGTTCGCAAGATCGTTGCCGACAGCAAGCTTGACTACAACAAGACCGTTGCCGAGTTTGGTGCCAGTTCGCTGGGCGAAGTTTTGCTTGAACCAACTCGCCTTTACACCGGCGTTTTGAACGACCTGCTCGAGAGCGACCTCGGCCAGCACGTCACAACCATGAGCCACATCACCGGCGGTGGCATCGCTGCCAACCTGTCACGTGTTTTGCCAACACAGGTTAGCCTCGACATCGATCGTTCAACCTGGGCTCCATCAAACGTCTTTCAAACCTTGGCATCGTGGGGCGGTTTTGAGCTCACCGCTCTCGAGGGCACCTGGAACCTCGGCCTCGGCTTTGCAGTGGTGGTCAAAGGTCACGCGGCTGACGCAATCAAAGCTCAACTAAACGCGGCGGGCATCAAAACCTGGGCTCTGGGAATCATCGAGTCAACCGACTGCGACCTCGCCGGCCCAAGTTATGTGACCGAAGCTAAAGGTGTGCGCGGCGGCGCTGTGCGCCTAGTTGGCAAATACGCGCTCTAAAACGCTTGGCCCTCGGCCGAACCAGCCCGCGCTGCTAAAAAGCTAGACGACTTTGAGGTCGCCAGACCCGAGCAAAATCGGCGAGGTGAGCAAAGTCATTGCGTCTTCGTCGCTGAAAAGGCGCGAGCGAATGATGAAACGCATGCCCTCGGGTGACTCCAACGAGAAACCACCACCGCGGCCCGGAACCACATCGATGGTGATGTGCGTGTGCTTCCAATACTCAAACTGCTCGAGCGAGATCCACACCTTGATCGGCGCATCGATGCCAGCGACAACCAGCTCGCCGAGCAACACGTCGCTGCCGCCGACCCGAAACTCGCCCGCGAGATAACACCTAGGCGCTGAGCCGTCGCAACAACCACCGCTCTGGTGAAACATCAGCGGGCCGTGGTTAGCGGTCAACTTGCGCAGCAAATCATCAGCGGCCGGTGT
>CANFKN010000042.1 GCA_947447385.1 Microbacteriaceae bacterium | reverse complement strand
TCCTTGGTAGGCAACCGAGGAGTCAAGAAAACGATCGCCAATCACGATTTTGTTTTCAGCCATAGCCGGGCGAATCTTGGTAGCTACGTGGTGGGCGCGGTCTGCGGCATAAAGCAAAGCTTCTGCCCGCGGCGCAACCTCACCCTTTCGGTGCAGTAGCAAGTGACGAATCTCTTGGCCAAGCTCTGTGCCACCCGGTTCGAGGGTGCGCACAACGCTGCGGTTTTGGGTCACCAAGTAGGCCTCGAGAAGGTCAGCCTGTGTTGACTTGCCGACGCCGTCGATGCCTTCAAAGGCGATGAATAAACCTGCCAAGGCGTTTCTACTTTCGGGTTGAACCACGTTTAACTGTGCGCGATGGGGCTACCTTTTTGGCTGCAGCCCTACCAGTGGTTTTGCCTGCCTTTGGTGCTGGCTCCCCTGGCTCTAATCCAAGCTTCTCACGGCGAATCGCCAATAACTCGAAGGCACGGTCAGCTGACAGCTCATCTAAAGGTTCTTCTTTGGGAACAGTCGCATTGATGACGCCATCGGTCACATAGTTGCCGAACTGACCGGTCTTGGCCACAACCGGCAACTTGCTCGCTGGGTCTTCGCCAAATTCGCGCAACGGCGTTGCTGCGGTCTGGCGACCACGAGCTTTTGGCTGTGCCAAAAGTGCAAGCGCACCCTCGAGTGTGATGTCGAAAATCTGGTCTTCGCTAGTTAGGCTGCGTGACTCTTTGCCGCGAGTGATGTATGGGCCGAACTTGCCGTTTTGAGCTGTCACGGCAACGTTTGTTTCAGGGTCAACACCAACGGTGCGCGGCAACGAAAGCAGTTTCAAAGCTTCTTCGAAGGTGATGGTGGCTGCGTTCATGGTTGCAAAAAGCGAACCGGTCTTTGGTTTGGCAGCAGCTGGGTCGTTCAACAGCACGTAGCTGCCATAACGGCCATCTTTGAGCAGAATCGGGTGACCCGATTCAGGGTCAATGCCGAGCTCTCGGTCTGTGATTACCGGTGCATCGATGAGCTCCTGAGCTTTCGCCGGAGTCAACTCATCGGGAGCCAGCCCCTCAGGAATGTTCACGATTCGGCGACCGTTTTCGTCGAAGCCCTCAGCCGATGGGTCACCCTGAACCTCAAGGTAGGCGCCATATTTGCCGGTGCGAAGGTCGACGCCTTCTGAAATGTTGATCGTGTTGATTGCGCGAGGGTCGCCATCGGCAACGTTCTCGGCAATGAAGTGCAAGCCTGGGTCTTTGGCAGTGTCTGTGCCAAAGAAGAAGTCTTTGAGCCACTGGGTGCTGTCGAGCTCACCATCGGCGATGCGGTCGAGGTCTGCCTCCATCTGAGCGGTGAAGGCATATTCGACGAGGTATCCGAAGTTTTCTTCGAGGTAGCGAATCAAGCTGAAGGCGATCCAGTCGGGCACGAGTGCCTGGCCACGGCGAGTGACATAACCTTTGCCAACAATGTTCGAGATGATGGCTGCATATGTCGAAGGGCGGCCGATGCCGTCTTCTTCAAGAGCTTTGACCAAGCTAGCTTCGGTGTAGCGCGGTGGCGGTGAAGTCTGGTGGTTGGTTGCATTGACCTCGATGAGGTTCAGAATCTGCCCGACCTCAAGCTGAGGCAACTTGGCCTCTTTGCTCTCGTCTTCTTCGTTGCGTGCTTCGTCAGCACTCTCTTCATAGGCGGCCAAGAAGCCCCTAAAAGTAACAACCGTTCCACTTGCTGTGAACTCGGCCGACTTGCCAGCACTCGCGCCGACCAAAGGCTCGGCAACAATCTTGGCTGTGGTGGTTGAAACGCGAGCGTCTTGCATCTGCGATGCAACAGTGCGTTTCCAGATCAAATCATAAAGCTCAAGGGCGCGACCATAAAGAACGCTAGATAACTCGGATGGCGTCTTGAACACATCACCTGCCGGGCGAATAGCTTCGTGGGCTTCTTGAGCGTTCTTTGACTTGCCCGAATAAAGCCGAGGCGCCTCTGAAACCAGCTCAGCGCCAAACATTTCAGCTGCTTGCTTGCGAGCTGCATTGATTGCCTGGCTAGAAAGAGTTGGCGAGTCGGTTCGCATATAAGTGATGTAACCGTCTTGATAGAGCGACTGGGCGACATCCATCGTCTGTTTTGCCGACATGCGAAGTTTGCGCGATGCCTCTTGCTGCAAAGTCGAAGTTGTGAATGGCGCTGCAGGTTTGCGAGTCGATGGCTTTGCCTCGACGCTCGATACTTTGAGCTGCACCGCAGAATTGCCCAAGGCTGCGGCCAATTCGTCGGCGGCTGTTGGCTCGAGCAACAAAACGTTGCCGGTTAGCTGGCCGAGGTCGTTGAAGCTGTCGCCAGTGGCGATGCGCTTGCCGTCGATGCTCTGAAGCTTTGACTCAAAAACTGGTTCGCCAGGCTTCTGACTTTGAAGTTTGACCTTGATTCCGCAATAGTTGGCTGAAACAAAGGCAATGCGCTCACGTTCACGCTCAACGATTAGACGCACGGCAGGTGACTGCACACGGCCCGCACTAAGACCACGTTTGATCTTGCGCCAAAGAATAGGTGAGATTTCATAGCCATATAGACGGTCAACAACGCGTCGGGTCTCTTGCGCAGCCACCAAGTTGGTGTCGAGCTCGCGAGTGTGCTCAAGGGCGTTCTGAATTGCCTCTTTGGTGATTTCGTGAAACACCATTCGTTTCACAGGAACTTTAGGTTTCAAAACCTGCAAAAGGTGCCATGCGATGGCTTCACCCTCGCGGTCTTCATCGGTAGCCAGAAAGAGTTCATCGGCTTTTGCCAACTCTGCTTTCATTTCAGCGAGCGCCTTGCTGCGGCCAGCCTGAATCACGTAATAAGGGTCGAAGTTGTTGTCAACATCAACAGCAAACTTGGCTAGCCAACCGGTCTTGCGATCGGCTGGAACATCTTTTGGTTCGGCAAGGTCGCGAATGTGACCGACTGAGGCAAGCACTTTATAGTCGCTGCCTAGATATTTGCCAATCGTTTTCGCCTTAGCTGGCGACTCAACGACAACCAATTTCTGTGATGCTGCCAATGGGTTCCTTTCAGAAACTTTGTTGCTTTTTAGCGCAAAGGCTCGGCTGCTGCCGAAGCTTTCAAACTAAGTGTGGCCGTTTTTTTCAAAAAACTGAAATCTATATAGATGTGTAGTTCAATAAACACTTTTCTCTCGACAATACGACATGTGTCAAGTTCTGCCGAATTCTTTGCTGAAATTTCTTCAGCGAGTTGGCAAGGCGGGGTCGGTGTTTTGCCTCGAAGGGCGTCATCAGACACCAATGCGATGCGGTCGGCGAGCGCCTGCACCTCGAGTTGCTTGCTGCCAACGTGACCCGCCACGCTGATCAACATCAAGACCGCTAACGCAACGCCAACAATGCCAAGTGACAGCAAGGTTCCCGCCCCACGTTGCACCACTACAATATTTTTAAAATAAACCAAAGGGGTGGGCATGGATTCTTATCTTTCAGAACAACTTAACCAAAACAAACAAATTGTTGAACTGCGTGAGTCGATGGGTGATGACTCGCACGCGATTCATGATGTTGACCACTCGATTTTCTTTATGCGTCGCAGCAACGCCAAACTCGCCGCCAAACACCTAGAACTTTTGGGCCACAAAATTACCTTTATAAAGCGTCGCTGGCTCGAGATTCACCTCAAGTTTGTAATTTCAGAACCAACCACTCTTGAACACCAGAACCAAACAACTCAAACACTTGTCGAGTTTGCGCGGTCTTATAAAGGCGTTTATAACGGCTGGGGTTCTTATGTGATCGAAAAGAGCGTCGAGGCATAAATCTCACTGCTTCTCGGCGCATTGCTCTTCGCTAACTTTGAGACCCTCGAGGTTATCAAAACCCGGCAAAGCCGATGCCTGGCTCAACCTCGCACAGACCAGGTTGCTGCCATAGCTAATCTCGAGTTGCGCGGGCAGGCGAGCCACCCATTCGTCAATCAGGCTCTGCGACTCGCCTCGCGCCAGGGCTCTAGCTACCGTGGCAGCGCTGACCAACAGCCGCTGCTGTTGCAGCTGCCACTGACCCACCGCAAGAATCAACCCAACCACGAGCATCACCGCTGGCAGCGCGATTGCCAGCTCGGCGGTCACAGCACCACGTTCGGCACTCGCTGTGCCACGTTTGGCCATCGCAGCGCTGTTGGTCTTAGCTGTGCCGCGTTCAAGCCGTCGGCGTTGCATTGGGGTTATTAAAGGTCAAAGCGCTTCGCACCAGGTCAAACAGAATCTGCCTGACTTCATCGCTGCGCATGATCACCACAAGCAACCCAGCAAAACCCACGGCTGCCATGGTTGCGATTGCGTATTCGGCGGTGGCTGCGCCGGTTTCTGATTTCAAGTCGAGTTTCATGGCTCAACCATGCCTCAGCCGCTTCACCCGCAGGCGGGCTTCGCTCAAACCCGTGCATTAAACGCCTAACGGGCCGCCCAACAACAAAGGAGCGACCCGTTAGGTTGCCACCAGTCGGTGGCGAGTTTTGCTTTAGTGAGAAGTAGCTTCTTCTGCACCATAGCCGGTGTATGCGCGAACAGTCATTTCAGATGCCTTCTTGGCGTCTTCTTTCTTGTTGCTCACCAACGTGCCAACTACAGCTAGCAAGAAACCGAGTGGAATCGAAACGATGCCAGGGTTCTCAAGCGGGAACCAGTGAAAGTCAACCGGTAGCGGAAACATTGACTTGGCTGTGCCTGAAACTGCTGGTGAGAACACGATTAGCACGATGGCTGAAATCAAACCACCGACCATCGACCAAACTGCACCCTGGGTGTTGAAGCGCTTCCAGTAGAGCGAGAAGATGATGGTTGGTAGGTTTGCCGAGGCAGCAACCGCAAATGCGAGAGCCACCAAGAAGGCGATGTTCTGACCATTTGCCACGATGCCACCAACGATTGCCACGAGCCCAATCACAACCACGGTGATGCGTGCTACACGCACCTCGTCTTTCTGACTGACCGAGCCCTTCTTGATCACGCTGGCATAAATGTCATGCGCGAAAGAGGTTGATGCGGTCATGGTTAGACCAGCAACCACGGCAAGAATCGTAGCGAATGCCACTGCCGAAATGATGCCTAGCAACCATGGGCCACCTAGAGCGTTCGCAAGCAAAGGCGCTGCAGAGTTGACGCCACCTGGCGCACCGAGAATGGTTCCCTTGCCGACGAGTGCGGCGGCGCCGTATCCGAGCACCAAAGTGAACACATAGAAGATGCCGATTAGCCAGATTGACCAAACCACGCTGCGACGAGCTTCGCGCGCACTTGGCACGGTGTAGAAGCGGGTCAAAACGTGAGGCAGACCGGCGGTGCCGAGCACAAGTGCGAGTGCCAACGAGATGAAGTCGAGCGGGTTAGCGCCATACTTCAGGCCAGGAGACAAAATCGAGGATCCATCTGAGGCTGGCACCATCGGGGTCGTGTCGGTAGCCGCAATTTCAGGGTGCGCAGCAGCTTTGACTGCTCCGTCGAAAAGGCTGTTGAAGCTGAAACCAAAGTGGCTCAAAACCATAATCGACATCACTAGAGCTCCACCGATGAGCAAGAATGCCTTGATGATCTGAACCCAAGTTGTGCCTTTCATGCCACCAACGAGAACATAAACGATCATCAAAAGGCCCACGATTGCAATGACGAAGCCCTGCTGGGTTTTGTCGCTGATGCCGAGAAGCAAAGCAACCAAACCACCAGCGCCTGCCATCTGAGCTAGCAGATAGAAGAAGCTGACGACCAGAGTGTTTACTGCGGCTGCAGTGCGAACTGGTCGCTGACGCAGGCGAAACGCAAGAACGTCAGCCATCGTGAACTTGCCAGTGTTTCGCATCAACTCGGCAACGAGCAGCAGGGCAACGAGCCAAGCAACCAAGAAACCGATTGAATACATGAAGCCGTCATAGCCATAGACCGCGATAGCGCCGGCGATGCCTAGGAATGAAGCCGCTGAAAGGTAGTCGCCAGAAATGGCGAAACCGTTTTGTGGGCCAGAGAACGAGCGACCACCGGTGTAGAAGTCGTCAGCGCTCTTGTTGCTGCGGCTTGCGCGCAAGACGATGACAAGTGTGATCGCGACGAACACAGCAAAGATGCTGATGTTTAGAACTGGGTCTAGGCCTTCAACAACGGTTGGTGCGGGTGCAGCTGGCGCAACGGCAGCTAGAAAACGACTCATTTGTGATCACCATTCTCGATCTGGGCATAAACCTTTTTAGCTAGCGGGTCGTGAACTTTGTTGGCACGGTTGACGTACCACATGGTGATTGCCCAAGTTGTAATGAACTGTGAGATGCCGAGAATCAGACCGAGGTTGATATTGCCAAAGACCGGGGTTGACATTAATTTAGGCACATAGGCTGCTAGCAGCACATAGGCGAAATACCAGACTAGGAACGCGGCAGAAAGTGGAAGAACGAAGCTGCGATGCTCATTTTTCAGCGTCTTGAAATCTTCTGACTTTTCTACCTCACCCCAATTCACGTCATTTTTAGATGAGGATGTAGCCATTAGAACTCCTTCGTTCGATAGAAAGCTCACTATCGGGCGCAGGCAGAAAAAAGGCCACGTTCGACGGTGAACTTTTTGCAGTCTTGCAGAAACTGGACTTGTGATTTAAGAAATTCCACTAATTTGGCGAAAATGATTTCAATTCGTTATCAATGTCACTGCGGTGGGAATAATTGCCAAAAAGAGTAGCGAAGGCAAAACCAAGAACCCCAATGGGGCGAGCAGTCGCATTTGCAATTTCTCGGCCTGCAACTCAACCTGCGTGTTGAACGCAAGGTATCTCACGTCGGCTTCACCTCTAACGAGATCGACAATCGAAGAGCCCGAAACCGAAGCAAACTGCAAAACTTCAAGCACCTCAGTAGGCAGTTCGAGTTCACTCAACTTGGCTGATGGCAGCCCGGCCTGCAGCGCAAGGGCCACCTCGACCAAGGCCATTACTTCAAGCATGCCCCGACCAGCAGCTTGCTCGACAGTTGCGATGAGCCGATTCATGACCCAGCGGTTCAGAACTAGAAGCAGCAAACCAACGACCGCAGAACCTGCTGCAACCGAGTTGTGCAAAATAGCAGTGATCGGCCCGAGGCCAAAAAGCTGAGCTCCAACCAGACAAAAAATCGGCAGCCAAGCAACTAGCTTCGAAGTAGCTCGTGGCATCGCCGAGGTCAAGGTGATGCGCCCCAGCAACTGCGCCTGTTGCAAATAGTGCTCGCTAAGTGAATCAAGCACCCATGACAGCGGCGAGCCATAGCGCTCTGACATTATTGCTAAGTTGCCGAGTTGCTCTTGAATCTGAGAATCTAGTTGCCCTATCTCGCCAACGAGTTGCTGTCTTGCTTTGGTTAGCGGCAACCCAGCGCGAATGAGTGTTGCAAGTTTGCGAACGGTTAGCGCTGCAGCCACGAATGATTCTGCATTTAAATTCGCCGTTGCAGCTAAACGCTCAGACACCGGCACCCAATCACAGAAAGCCTTGCAGCTCTTCAACTGGCGCGGTCGTGAGTCGACCTCTGCGATTGAGAGACAAACTCGAAACTTGAGAAATGAATCGGCGACCCGAATTCTGTTCTAGGTGAATCACATAGTCAATCGCCTCGGCCGCACTGGCAGCAACCGCCGATGGGCTCCAACCTGCTTGCAACCCGATGGTTTCAATTCGGGTCGCAACGGCTGAGGCGCTGTTGGCGTGGATTGTTCCACCCGCGCCTTTGTGACCAGTGTTGAGCGCATTAATAAACGTGAGCATTTCAGAACCTCGAATCTCGCCCACGAGCAATCGGTCGGGTCGCATTCGAAGAGCCTCACGAACCAGCTTTTCAAGGCTGATTTCACCTCGGCCCTCAGTGTTCGCCTGACGGGTTTGGAGGGCAACGAAATGCCCGTTGCCAGCCGAAAGCTCTGAAACCTCTTCAATAGCAATGACGCGTTCGTTGCGAGCCGTTGACATTAGCGCGCCTAACAAACTAGTTTTGCCAGAGCCAGTGGCCCCAGAAATTAGAAAGTTCGACTTTTCAGCGATGAGTTCATGCAGCCAAGCGGCTAGCTCAAGACATTCACCAACAAACGAGTTCAGCCCAACTCGCTCTGAGCTGTGGCGGCGAATCGAAATGAGGGTGTCATTCGAAGAAGCCGAGCCGAGAACCGCATGCACGCGAAAACTCGCCCGCTGCGAAACACCCAACTGGGCAGAGCTCACCACGCAATCAGCAAAAGGGTTGGCGAAGTCGAGGTGGCGGTCGGCGAGAGCAATCATCCATCGCGCAATATCTGCGAGTTGCCCGGCATCTGGGCAAGGGTGTTCAACCCGCCTTAGACCCGACCCGAAATCAGCAAAGGCGGCAGTGTGCCCGTTGATGAGCACATCGGTCAAACCAGGTTGACCCAGCAAAGTTGTCAGGGCTTGAACGTTGAGGGGCATCGCACCATTGTGTGCGGTTCGGGTGCGCCTCGAGCTCGCGAAGGGCTATTCGGTGCACAAAGCAACAAGTCGTCTTAGGGTGCACAAAGTTAGGTAAGGCTTTCATAGGTTGCTCACAGGAACCACGTGAATAATCTGTAAGTGTGAAGAACCGTATTCTAAAGACCCTTAGCAACGTAGCTAGTGTTGCAGTCATTGCAGCCATGTTTAGCGCTATTCCGGCAGGCGCAGCAAATGCTGTTGCAGTCGGTGGCACTATCGCCAACGGCATCGCAACCAGCGACCTAAACTCGGTAGGCACCACCGCCACAAGTCTTGCCCAAGAACTTGCCGGCCCGGGCGTGACAGTTTCGAACGTCAGCTATAAAGGTGCAAACTCGCAACTCGGCACCATCGACATCATCGACCCGAACGTTGTGTCATTCAACCACG
>CANFKN010000041.1 GCA_947447385.1 Microbacteriaceae bacterium | reverse complement strand
GATTTCACTTCAGGCACATCGACCCTAAAGATGCCACCCTCGCCAAGCATTACAAGCTGCAAGCCCTGAAAGCCGAGGAACAAACCTAGTGTCACGACGAACGATGGCACACCGATGCGAGCAACGAAGAAACCGATCAACGCGCCGATGCCACCGCCAATCACAAACGCAAGCACAAGCGCAAGAACCCAGTTCATGCCACCGTGAAGCAGCAAGAAGAACCCGGCCATTGCCACACCAGCGGTAACACCAGCTGAAAGGTCAATCTCGCCAAGCAAGATGACAAAGACCAAAGCAACAGCAAGCATGGTTAGCTCAGCGGCCTGAACGAACAGGTTCGCGAAGTTCAACTTGTTTAGAAAGAATGGGCTCAGAATCGAGAACAAAACACCAACGGCGATCAAAGCGCCAACTGCTGGCAGCGCACCCATTTCACCGTTCTTGAGACGCTGCAAATAGGCAGTGACCTGGTCGCGAACGTTACCTTCGTGACCCGAAGAAATCTTTACGTCGCTCATGCTGAGGCTCCATCCATGCTCTTTGTGCCGGTGATGTAACCCACAACATCGGCTTGGGTTGTTTCTGAGGTTTTGACTGAAGCAACCATCTTGCCCAGATATAGAACGCTGATGTAGTCACAGACTTTGAAAACGTCACCAAGGTTGTGGCTGATGATGACAACTGCAACGCCAGAGTCGGCGAGGCGACGAACCAAGTTCAGAACCTGTTCGGTCTGAGCAACACCAAGGGCTGCGGTTGGCTCATCAAGAATGACAAGCTTCGCCTTGCGAAGAACACTGCGCGCAATCGCAACAGTCTGTCGCTGACCACCCGAGAGGCTAGAAACTTTTTGGCGAACCGACTTAACTGTGCGAACTGAAAGGCTTTGAAGCGCTTTAGTTGCCTGAAGCTCCATGCTGGCTTCGTCGAGTGTCAGCTCGGTGATTTCTTCGCGACCGAGAAACATGTTTTGAACGATGTCGAGGTTTTCGCAAAGTGCGAGGTCTTGATAAACGACCTCGATGCCAAGGTGACCTGCCTGGCGCGGTGAGTGAATGTTAACAACTTCGCCGTCAAACTTGACTACGCCGTCGTCATAAGGCTGAACGCCCGATAGACCCTTGATCAGGGTTGACTTGCCAGCACCGTTGTCGCCAACAAGAGCGGTGACCTTGCCACCGTAGGCCTTGAAGTCAACACCTTTGAGAACATCGACTGGGCCGAAACTTTTGAGAACTCCTGAGAGCTCGATTACTGGAACATCCATCGGATTTTTTCCTTTTTTCTTTTGGTTCAAGGTAGCAAACTTGCGCCGACCCAAATGAGCCGGCGCAAGTTCACTAATGGTTATTGCTTGAGACTACTGAACGCCGTGAGCAGCACATGCGTCAGCAACAGCAGCGGTGCAGAGGTCTGCAGCCTTTGCGTCGCCAGCAGCTACAACGTCTTTAACGTTGTCGGCTGTAACAAGGATCGGAGTCAAGGCGATGAATGGTGTGCCATCGTCAAGAGTCTTGTCAGCAGTTGGGGTCTCACCCTTTAGAAGCTGGATTGCAAGGTCTGATGCAGCAGCTGCTTCAGTCTTGAATGGCTTGTAAACGGTAGCGGTCTGAAGACCTAGCAAGACGTTCTGAAGACCAGCAACAGATGCGTCTTGACCTGAAACAGGAACAGTCTTGCCGTTCTTGCTCAAGATGGTGATGATGTTTGCAGCGTTGTTGTCGTTTGGTGCTAGAACTGCATCGATCTTGCCGCCAAGCTTGGTGTAAGCCTGCTCGAACTCGGTGCCAGCAGTTGGGCCGTCCCAGGTTCCAGCCATGGTGAAGGCAGGCTTTGCGCCAGCTGCTTCTAGAACTGAAACTGCGCCGTCAAAGAACATCTTTGCGTTGCCGTCAGCAGGGTCGCCTGATGAGTAAACGATGCTTGCAGTCATTGGGTCTTTGCCCGCTGCTGCTAGACCGTCAAGAATGGTCTGACCTTCCATCTCGCCAACCTTGGTGTTGTCGAATGAAACATAGTAGTCAGCGCCAGCGATTGGGCGGTCGTAAGCAATAACAGGAACACCCTGAGCCTTAGCCTTGGTTGCAACTGCTGCGCCAGCACCCTGTAGGTCAACTAGCAACATGACGCCACAACCCTTGGTTAGCTGCTGGTCTGCAATGGTTGCAAACTTAGCGGTGTCGTTCTGAGCGTTCTGGATGTCTGCTTCGAAACCGGCAGCGGTTAGAGCTGACTCTAGAGCTGGGCGGTCGCCTGGCTCCCAGCGAGTGCCGCTGTCTGCGTCAGGAAGGATGATACATGCACGCTTGCTTGCTGCGTTGTCTGATGATGCACTGCAACCACTTAGCAATAGTGCTGCTGAAGCACTAACTGCAAGAACTGCGAACAATGAAGACTTCTTCATTTTTTGCCTTTCGATCATTTATTTGTTTTTCGCTGCGCAACCCTGCGACAGCAAACCTTTTTTAGGCCTGCGATTATGTTGCCCTAGACAACAAATAGATTCAAGTTGAAACGGCCTGTTTTCGCTAACGATAAAGTAACGTTACAAACTCGTGATTAAGAAAGCGCTTTAGGCGAGGTTTTATTCGAGTTATAGGCTTGAGACATAGAGAATTTTCGGGTTTGTTTTTTAAACCATCAAATTGAAAAAAGTTGAGAAACCTAGATTGAACGACCGACAGCAACCCCTGCTTCGCGCCAACAAAATTGGCACGAGCCGCGAAGACCTGCGCGTTCACAATCTCTCACTCTTGCTAAACATGGTTCACAAAAGCGTCGTAATCTCACGGTCAGATTTGGCCGCGATGACCGGGCTCAACCGTTCAACCATTAGTGACCTGGTGGCTGAACTAAACGAACGCGGTTTGATCGCCGAAATCGAAAAACCTCAAGCCAGCGGCGTGGGCCGACCGAGTCACCTTGTCACCTCGAGCAATCGCGTGTTTGCTTTTGCAGTTGAGATTTCAACCTACGCGGTTCGCGTTGCGGCAGTTGGGCTTTCGGGCAATGTGGTCGAACGTCGCCGAGTGGTCACTGGCATGTTCCCTCGCCCAGAGGCTGTGGTTTCAGTTATCAAGACCCTTGTCACCGACATTAGAAGCAAGCTCGATAAAAACAGTTTGATTGCCGGCATAGGCATTTCGATTCCCGGTCAAGTGAATGAGCAAGACGGCTCAGTTCGACTAGTAACGACGCTCGGATGGGGCGAGGTTGAGCTTGCCTCAATGGTCACCGCCGCAACCGGTCTGCCGGTCACCTTAGGTAACGATGGCACAATCTCTTGCGCTGCCGAACGCGATTTTGGAGCGGGCAAAGGTTTTAGCGACATCGTCTATATCTTTGGTGGCGCCGGAGGCATCGGCGGCGGCGTTGTCGTCGGTGGCGAGATGCTTCGTGGCACCTCGGGCTTTGCTGGCGAGCTCGGCCACATGCGCATCTCAGATTCGCGCGTCGAAGACAACGCCGGTCTGCCCGGCACAGTTGAAGCATTGCTCAAACGTGAAGATTTGCTTGACGTTCTAAGACTCGACGACGCCGACGATGAAGAGCTACGTTTGGCGGTGCTTCGGTCACGCTCCCCTCGTTTGAACAAACTCATTGAGAGACAGATCGACATTTTGGGTGTGGCGATTGCGAACTGCGTGAACATTTTTAACCCCGAAGTTGTTTTGCTGGCCGGGTTTTTGAGCGTGCTCTTTGATGCCGATGACTACCGACTGCTAGCCAACGCCCGCGCCGGTGGTTTAGCTGGAGCCCGCGAGCGCGTGGTAATTCGCAAGGCAGAATTGGGCGCAAACTTAGTGTTTGTAGGTGCTGCAGAAATTGCTTTTGCGGGGTTGCTTGCAGACCCTGCCGGGTTTGAATTGCTCCCACCGAAGAAATTCAAGTAGCGACAATTCCCTTGTGGCAGATATAGGCTGCCATCTTGCGACCTCCAGTGTGCTTCTTTTAGTTGCCAGAAACCTTAATTGAAGTGAATGACAAACTTTTTTGTGACATACCCTGCCTTGGTCAACGAAACTGCCACAATGATCTTGTGGCCAATCATTGCCTTTGCGACATGAAGGGTCGCACCCGTCGCCCTAGAAATCTTCTTGCCATTGGAGTACCACTGCAACGACTTAGAAGCGCCGGCAGGCACACCAAAAAGACTGAGCTTAATGCGCTTGCCGGCGGCCAATTTGCCGGTGAACTTTGACTTTATTGCGCCAAAAGCCCTCGCACCTGTTGGCTTGACATTTGAGAGCTTTGTTGTGATCACTGGCTGCGAAAAGTGGAATCCGCTCGCAGTGAAATGTGCGTATCCGTTCTCAATTGCAAAACTGGTCGTTGCTGGGTCTGCTTTCGAACCATCAGCCACGGATACAGATGCATAGAGCGAGCCAATCGCCGGCAAATCATAAATGCAGCGCGCGACGTCTTCGCGAAGCAGCAAGTCGTAATTGCCTTTTGTAATGGTTGAACCATCGGGCAAAAAGTGCAAACCAGCAACTTTGTAATGCAGTCCCGATGCGTCTTGCAATGGCGCGGCACCTGTGTACACAGTTGCGTTTGTAGCAACCAGGGCGGCTAGGCCGAAGCCTGACGAGATGCAATCGGCTCTTAGAGCACCGCTAAAAGAACTGACATCCCAGGCGGTTTTGATTTCAGCAGCAGTGTCGTTAACGTAGGGGCGCATGGCGTCAAGCAAGTCGAACATGCCATCTGCTTCAAGACCGCTGCCGCCCGACGTGCAGTCACCCAAGATATTTTGACCCCAAACAGATACTTGAAACGCTTCACAATCGGCGGCTGAAACCGACATCTGCGCGAGCGGAACCTCAACAGACTTGGCGTCAACTTTGAGCGTGTAGGAGCTGTCATTGAAATCTTGAATCTCAACCTTTGCATCTGAGAGCCTGCCCTTGAACCAGCCTCCAACAATCTTTGGAATACGCACCTTCACACTCGAACGAGTGTCGGGTTTGAAAGTTTCGGGATTCACACCAGTCCACTCTCGATAAGAGCCATCAACCACAGTCACCGGCATAACCGACATTTTGAAGTCTGAAATCTCTGCGATATAGTCTGGGCCGACAAGGTGCAAATCAAGTGCCGCCTGAACATTGAACTCGTCAGACCCTTCAACTGAGGTGACTCCGCTTGACTTGAATATCAAAGCGTTTCCTACTTGCGGAATTCCATGTGCCAAGTCGGTTTGAATCTGAGGTTGGCTTGACAGCCTTTGAAAGTCAAATGTTGCATCTTTTGGCGTTTGCCCATCTTCATACACTTGGAGCGATTCGACGCAGTACTCCTGAGTTGGTGTTTCGCAATGCGGAAGATTCACATGCAGCCCAACATCTGAATTCAAACTGTTCATGGTGGCAAAGTCACAATCGCCCGCCCCTAACTCGGTGCAGTGGGCATCAACCATTCCACTTGGGTTTCCGCGGGCCATGTCGTTATCTAGATAGTTCTGAAGGCCGATTTCGACGACCGTGAATGTCCATGAACCCGTCGCTGACGCCGCTGAGGAGCCGAGCCCAACAAAAAGTGACATCACTGCTGCGATAGCAATTTTTTTAACCATTTTTCCCCAAAATTTTGAAACGGATTCTCTAGATGTTCAAATCTAGGACTCAATGTGCCAGCGTCATCGACAAATACCTGTATTTTTCGGCTAGTGGCTGGTCAATAGCCATAAGCTCAGACCATGCAAAACGAAATAGCCGCTGGCCTGCCTCTTTTGCGCGGCGCAAATGACCAACCTGCGCTCTGCCTAGTCACTGGCGCCACCGGATACATCGGTGGGCGTTTGATTAGCGAGTTGTTGCAGCACGGCTATCGAGTGCGAGTTTTTGCTCGCAACGCTGCTCGCCTTAGCGAACATGCGTGGATCTCTCAGGTTCAGGTCGTTGAAGGTGATGCAACCGATTCAGCCGCGCTGGCCCGCGCGCTCGATGGCGTTGACGTTGCCTATTATCTTTTGCACTCGCTGATGAGTGCCGGTGACTTTGAGTCACAAGAGCAGGCTATGGCCAGTGAGTTTGGCGAACTGGCAAAAACAGCCAAGGTGAAGCGCATGGTTTATCTCGGCGGAATGATTGACCAGCGAGTCAAGAGCAGCCTTTCACCGCACATGCATTCGCGCATGGCAACCGGCGAGATTTTGCGACACAGCGGGGTGCCCACGATTGAGCTTCGCGCTGGCGTGGTGATCGGCTCTGGCTCGGCTTCGTTCGAGATGCTGCGTTACCTCACCGAGCGCCTGCCGATTATGACTACCCCACGCTGGGTCGAAACTCGCATTCAACCGATTGCGATTCGTGACGTGCTTCGCTACCTGGTTGGTGCAGCGGCACTGCCTGCCGAAATTTCGGGCGATTACGACATCGGTGGCCCAGAGGTTTTCACCTATCGACAAATGATGCTGCAATATGCCGAGTCGGCTGGTCTGCGCAAACGCATCATCATTCCGCTGCCGTTTCTAACCCCAAATCTTTCAAGCGGATGGGTGGGCCTAGTCACACCGGTGCCGTTCACTTTGGCCAAGCGCCTAGTCGCGAGCCTAAAGAATGAGGTTGTGGCGCGTGACGATAGCATCCGCGATTTAATTGCCGACCCTGCTGGTGGCTTGACGCCGTTCAAGCGTGCCGTTCAGTTGGCGCTGAAGAAGATCAAAGAGGCCAACGTTGAGACCTCGTGGTCGAGCGCGTCATTGCCTGGCGCACCTTCTGACCCGTTGCCGACCGACCCGAACTGGGCTGGTGGTTCGCTTTACACCGACGTGCGCACGCTTGAAACTGCCGATGCGCCTGACGTGGTTTGGGCAAGAGTTGAGGGCATTGGTGGCGAGCACGGATACTCCACCGCGACCTGGGCCTGGCGCTTGCGAGGGGTGCTAGACAAGATGGTCGGCGGCGTTGGGCTGCGCCGTGGTCGTCGCGACCCGAACCATTTGATCGAGGGTGACGCACTAGATTTTTGGCGAGTTGAAGCGCTCGAGCGTGGCAAGTTGTTGAGGCTGCGCGCAGAGATGAAGATGCCCGGGCTTGCTTGGCTCGAGTGGAGTCTTGAGCCGATGGCTGGTGGTGGCACGCGAGTCACCCAACGCGCGATTTATGCGCCGCGCGGTTTGCTGGGTCACGCCTACTGGTGGGCGGTTTGGCCGATGCACGGCTTGGTGTTTCCATCAATGGTCAAAAACGCAGCGCTCGGGCGACGTTAGTTTTATCGGCTTCGTGTTTTTGCAGCGAAGTCTTTCGTGGCACACTGTTTAGCGCCGCGTTGGCATTTGTTTAGCGAGAGTGAACAACATAAACTGAACGCATGAGAACCATTGCTGCCGAAATCTCGCGTTCATGGCTGCTCGTTGCCGGCACCAAGCCTGAAACCTTCAGTGCTGCCGAAGCATCGCGCGCCGACCAGATCATTCTTGACATCGAAGATGCTGTTGACCCCAAGCTCAAGCCTCAGGCGCGAGAAGACGTTGCCAACTGGCTTGAAGCTGGTGGCCAAGCTTGGGTGCGAATCAACGATGCCACCTCGCCTTTTTGGCGCGACGACCTAGACCGCCTGCGCGGAGTCGCTGGCCTTCAGGGCGTAATGCTAGCCAAAGTTGAAGATGCCTCGCAGGTTGCCGAGAGCAACTTGATTCTTGGCGGCAACACACCTGTTATTGCTCTGGTTGAGTCGGCGCTAGGCATTGAAGAAGCTCGCGCGATTGCCTCAGCCCCCGGTGCTTTTCGCCTGGCTTTTGGCAGTGGCGACTATCGACGTGACACGGGCACAAGCGTTGACAATATGGCAATGGCCTACCCGCGTTCGCGCCTCGTGGTGGCAAGTCGCATCGGCAACTTGCCTGGCCCGATTGACGGCCCAACCGTTGGCCAAAACTACTCGATGCTGCGCGAGCAGTCTGAGGTTGCGGTTGCTCTTGGCATGACCGGCAAGCTTTGCCTTCAGACCGAACAGATCGCAGTCATCAACGAGCAGATTAGCCCAACATCTTCAGACGTGGCCTGGGCCAATGACTTCTTGATTGACTTTGAAGCCGGCGGTCGAGTGATTCGCGATGGCAGTGACCTGCCTCGACTCGGTCGTGCCGAAAAGATCATGAAGCTAGCACGCGCGTTCGGAATCGAACCGCGCTAGAGGTGACTCAGCGCTGGAAGTAAAGCTGCGATAGGGGAATCCCCGCGCTAAGCCTGTTTGCGCTGGCCTCGCCAAGCGCTCAAAACCACAACAGACAACCATGCCGTCTGAATGAACGAGAGCAGCCTCTCGAGAACGCCCGTCGCAGGCGCTGTTGGGTCTGTCCAGGTGAACAAAAACCAGAATGACACGATCGTGAAAACCACCGTGGCAGCAATGCTCGCTAGAGGCCTCAACAGAATAGGTGCGGTTTTGCGAAATCTCATCGAGAGCAGTGGCCATGCCGAGAACAGCACGAACGAAGTGATTGCATAAACGCGGTGTTCAACGCTGTAGCCAATCAAAGGCGTGGGGTAGATTGTGATTCCAAACATGCAAAGCCCACCAATGAAGATTGCCACACGGCCTGGCATGGCAAGGGCTCGCGCATAGATGCCGGCGATGAGTGAGAGAACACCACCCAAAACGAAGAACGCCGACATGATTGGTGTTACTGGAGATTCTGGCGATGCCAGTTCGCTGATGGTTTGACGAACGCCGTCGTATCCCGGCCAAGTTTCGGTGTGCACTGTGCTGGCAATAATGCCTGCAATCAGCCAACCTGAGATGTTTTGAATCGGGCCGATGATTGCTGCAACGACTGCGGGCTTGGCAACTTTTAACATGTTCAAAAGCTTAAGTTAGTTGACGTTGACAAGCCAGCATTGCAAGGTATCGTTTAGATATCAGCCCAAACCCTATGGAGGCCAAAATGTCAGAAAAAATCGAACTTACCGCTCTTGGCTCAGCCGAAGCTCAGGGTTGCGGCGACAACTGTGGTTGTGGCAGCGCAAAGGTTGCCGAGCCGGCAAAGTGCACCTGTGGCAAGGGCGACGTCTGCGTCTGCTAGAAGTACAGGCGCGTTAGCGCCTAGACAAGTTTCTTTGGCAACCTGAATGGCTCAGTTAGCGCAGCCATAATCTGTTT